>VGHX01000049.1 GCA_016868055.1 Betaproteobacteria bacterium | reverse complement strand
AGCATTAATTTGGTTCGCTGAACTGAAGCGGGTGTTGCCGGCGTCGCCGCCGTAAACACCCCAATCTTTGGCCATGGCCAACGGCGCCGCAACAACCAACGCCCCAGCCGCCAGAGTTTTCATGATTGGTTTCATAGTGTCTCCTGAGGTTAAGCCGAATTACGCAGACTCGGCGTTATAAATTTATCTAATACTCAGACGATGTGTCCGCTCCCCAGACCCTCGCGGAAGCCCAAGCTGTTATATGTTACAAGGTATTTTAAAAAAATCAACGTATGTGCAAATATGTACTTAACTTTTTAGCAAAGGCTTGAGACGCCCTCGTGACATGCAGAAAGACTAACCTGAGACTAGGCCTCGTCCTTTACCAACAGAAAATTCATCGCAACTTTTAAAAAAAGCTTTAACCAAAAAAGAAGGGTAGATTGCTGAAAGCTAGCAACAAAAAAAACGAGCGGGAATTTCAATTAAAGCTACCACGAGAAAGGTTAATTGAGCTCGCGGTGACTAATTAAAGAAGCATTGTGCAACCAAATCTGGTGCAAGCAGCGTTTTTTCGTGGGCTATTAATCGCTAAAACTCAGCAGCGTCATGCGCATCAGCCCTCCTTGGAAAAATCTTGCAGTCGTGGGCTCGCTCCGCTCCAGCTTAACCAAGCCAACGTTTGGACAATACCATTCGTAGCTTGTTATTGGTGCCTCTTTGTAAGTCCTCTCCTCCTCGTGCCAAACGACTATAAAAGCTACACCTTTGATCATAACGCAACCGCTAAATTTACCCGCAGGCGTACTCACTGTTTGGTCGGTTGAGTCGACTGTGTGAGTCATGGTTAAATTTCGGTATCGCTCAATGTATTTAAATTCAAACGGCCATTCACTCCTGCGTCTCAAAAAGTACGGCACTGTTGTTGTCAACCATTTTTTTTCTTTTTCAAGCTTTGCTGGAATCACAGTTCGCGGCGAGGTATCGAGTACCGCCAATTTGTCATTCGGTGTTCGGCTGGCGATACGGTGCACGCCTTTGTCGTCGATCTTCAGCCAGTAGTCGTTACCGAAATCGCTGCGCCGACGCCATGTCTCGACACCATTCAAATCAACCTTGCCAAGATTGCTCATCGTGATCGTCGATCGATCAACATACGCCTCAGGTGCGTCGTAGCTGATCTCAACGCGGTAGGTCCAGCGCATACCCTCAGCCAGCGGGAACAGGGGATTATCGTTATCCGGCTTGTCACATCCCGCCACCCACAGTATGGGGCTCAGCAACGTAACCGTAAATATTGCATCACGACGTAGTTTAAGCATCGCCATATTATTTTTCCGGTACCTGCGGCGACGGCAGATCCATGATCTTGATCTCTTGCTCATCCTTGCCGGGGTTTAACCAGCTGGGACCTGTGCCCTGGCCCGATTTTGCTTCTGCTGTGCCCATCTGGCTAATGCCACGCTGACCTTTTTTCATTCCCTCATTAATACGCTCATGCAGCGCGCGCATGTAAGGCAGCTTGTAGCCACGCGGCTCCAGCTGGCGCCTGCCCTCCTCAATCGGCGTCACCCACAGATACAGCGCGCCGGCGTACTTGGGGGTTGGCTCCTCGACCACGGCAGCAATCAACAAAAAGCGCACCGGCAAAGGGTCATTGCTCGGATAACCAACCACACTCATCACGGCGCTGTAACCATAAAAATAGAATGCACACACACCCAGCGTCAGCATACCTTTCAGCCAGCGCGGCCAACTGGAAAAAACAAGCGCCAGCGCAAACAAAAAAACAAATACCGCAAACGCGATAATGAGGGTCAGGGTCATGTGAGCGACTTCGCTAAAGATTTTGGAATCGTGTTGACATTGGTGACGGCGCCGCTGGGATCAATCGTGAAGCGCACAAATGTTGCTTCCTTACCGCGGCCCTCAAGCGTGGCCTGGCCATAAAACACGACCTCGGCTTTGGGATTCACCTTGATCACGGTCAGCGTCGCCTCGACCGGCTTACCCGCTTTCGGGTCATTCAGCTCGAGCTCTTTGGTCTCGTAGTAATGCACATTCGCGACATACTCGCCGGGGATAATGCTGCGAATGGTGGTGACCTCTTGCCGAATAGGATTCACCACTTTTTTACCGTTAACCATAATCGTGTTGTTCGAATTACCACGATCATCACGATCGAGGTGCATCAGGCCAGCCTCGCGATTTCGAAACCACACCACCTCACCTGAAGGGCCTTGGGTCCACAGATCGAGATCATTCGGGTCGTTATCCGGCCACGACAAGGTAATAATGAATTCCGCCTTGGCCGGAATATCACCGCTCTTCTGTGCTTTGGGATTGATAGACAAAAACGCGATAATGAAGCAGAACACAAACGCGATCAGCATGTTGAACAACATGTCGTACATCGGGTCAACTTCTTGCTCGCGCGATCGCTTGCGATTAGCCATAGAAATTAGTGCTACGCCTTGAATTGAAGGCCATGGCTTTGCGCGCGCGCGACCAACTCATCCGCAAAGCGGTCCAGCCGGGTCAGCTGCATGCCGAGCAAAATATTGGCGACCAGCCCCACCATGGTGGTCAGTAGCGCAACGCCCAAGCCAGTGGTCAGCTCGCGCAGCATGTCCTGCGCCTGCGACTGATCGAAGCTTTGCATGTGACCGATTTGCATTGCCAGCATCGAGAAACCGATCACCTTACCGAGCAAACCCAGTTTCAATTGCAGGCCATTCACCCACCACGCGGTGGAATGTGGTCCATGGGTTTGCTCTGACAATAAATCCAGCGGCGCCGCCGCATCGGCTGGCTTGGCACGCAAGGCCTTCCAATAGGCTGATGCCCAGCAGCCCTCGACGGGGGCTGCGGCAGGGTCCTTGATGTGCTGCTCCAGACTGAGTCGTTGTCGATCAAGCTCGCGACTACGGGTACCGCACCACGCAGTGGCGATACAAAAAATCACGATAATGATGAAGGTAATGCCGGTGGGATCGGACTGCAGCAGCAGCTGCCACACGCCTTTCAAACCCAGTAGCCACGCCGCGAACAGAAACATACCAATCAGCGTGAACCACTCGAACAAAATCGGCTCGATTTTGCTTTGCGGGGCAGTCCATGGCAGCCGCAAAAACCGGATCTTCATTGTCTCTCCTTGTTACCACAGCGATAGCGCGCGCGGCTTATTTATTTTTCTGTCGCCATTGTAACGTCCGGCGCGATAACTCAGGTTTTTGGACCCGCATTCGGATCAAAGCGGCAGATCAGCACAAACATGATTTCCTGCGGTGAGTCCTCGGCCGGCTTGATCCACTCCCCTGGCGTCTCATCGGCCTTGATGACATCGCCAAAACCCATACGCAGAGGATAAGACGCATAACGCAAGGTGCGCATGGCACGGGCCGGGCAATCCACTTCCCATAAGAGCTTTACCGAAAGACTGCCTTGCGGTGTTGGCTCGCGGTACTCGATCAGCATCCACATGCGCGTGGTCTCACCACCCGGCCGGAAAAAATCATTGATATAAACCGCCTCACCATCATTGAAATCAATCAGCTTCCACTCTGCGAGCGCTGGCGCAGCACTGAACATCATTAAAAGCGCAATCAGCAGTTTTCGCATCATCGACCTCACTTGAACGGCAATTTCGGTTTTCATCTTGATCTCGAATCCTGAATTTTTAAGCGGGTGCCAGCAACATAAAATCATTACAGCAAAAGCGCTTTAAATAGTGCGACCACCGTCGATCGGCATTTCCAAACCGGTCAGGAATTCAGCCGCCTCGGTCGCAAGAAACACTGCGGCGGCTGCCATATCCCTTGGCTCACACATACGCCCGAGCGGAATGGTCGACAAAAACTTGGCGCGATTTTCTGGCGTATCGGGCATGCCCATAAAATCTTCGAGCAAGGCTGTCGCACCCATCACCGGACATAATGCGTTGACGCGGATTTTATCAGGCGCGAGCTCGACAGCCATTGCCTTTGACATTAAATTTACCGCACCTTTGGAGGCGTTATACCAAACCAAACCCGGACGCGGCCGTATACCGGCGGTTGAGCCGACATTGATAATCAAACCGCCTTTGCCGCGCGCGCGCATCAGTGGTACCACAGCGTGGGTCATGTGATAGATCGATTTGACGTTAACATTAAAAACGCGATCAAAGTTTTGCTCGTCAACTTGCAGCAGAGGCTGATTGCGGTGCGTGGTGCCGGCGTTGTTAATCACAATATCCGGTACGCCAAATAGTTCGACACAGGCCTTGACCATCGCCTCAACCGAGGCTCCATTCGCGACATCGGTGGTGATTGCCTTGGCGTTTGCGCCGAGCGATGTCGCAACGCGCTCGCCCGCCTCGGCATTAATGTCCGCAACAATAACCTTGGCACCTTCTCGCACATACGCCTCGGCCATACCGGTGCCGAATCCACTCCCTGCACCGGTGATAATCGCGATCTTTCCTGCAAGCTGTCCCATAGTGTCTCCAAAAACATTCCATGTTTTTATTAGCCGTGATGCAAAACCACTGTTTTTGTGGTGGTGAATTCCTCGAGCGCGATAAAGCCTTTCTCTCGCCCATGGCCGCTTCGTTTCATTCCGCCGAACGGCAGCTCCACGCCACCTCCCGCGCCATAACAATTAATAAATACCTGGCCGCTTTGAATACGCTTGGCGAGTCTAGCCTGTCTGCCGCCATTTTCTGTCCAGATACCGGCAACTAATCCGTACTCGGTAGCGTTTGCGAGCTGTACCGCGTCTTCTTCGTCCTTGAACGACATGGCTGACAGTACCGGGCCGAATACTTCCTTGCAGGCTAACCGGTGGTCGCGCGGCACAGCACCAAATAATGCGGGCGCGACGAAGTAGCCTTCCTTTGCGCAACCACTGGCGATGCTGCCTTCGGCGAGTAGCGGGACACCGCTTTTCACGGCGTCATCAATAAACCCTCGCACACGCTGGTATTGTTTTTGGTTGACGATAGGGCCGCAATCCAGATCCATTTCAGGGGTACCCACTTTAACCTGACGAAATGCGTCGGCCACACGTGCGACAAAGCGATCATAAATATTCTGCTGGATCAGCAAGCGGCTGCCCGCAGAGCAGGTCTGGCCGGCGTTTTGTGTAATTGCTTTGATGATGATGGGTAGCGCCTTGTCGAGATCGGCATCGTCAAACACGATCTGCGGCGATTTTCCGCCGAGCTCCAGTGTGCACGCCACTGCGTTCACTGCGGTCGACTGCTGCACTAGCGCGCCCACTTCGGGAGAACCGGTAAAGCTGGCAAAGTTAATGTCCGGATGCGCCGTTAGCGCGGCGCCCGCCTCGTGTCCGTAACCGGTGACCAGGTTCAAGGCACCCGGCGGTAGTCCCGCTTCCATCAGCAGCTGTGCCAACTTCAAGCCCGACATACAGGCGTCTTCTGAAGGCTTCAGCACCACCGCGTTACCTGCGGCCAGTGCGGGCGCAACGGTACGCCCAAACATTTGCGCGGGATAGTTCCACGGAATAATGATCGCAACCACCCCATGCGGCTCATAGACCAGCTGAACGTTATAACCATTCAGATACGGTATCTGTGTGCCATGCAGCTTGTCGGCAGCGCCGCCAAAGAACTCGAAGTAGCGTGCAACCGCCACCACATCGGCGCGTGCCACCGACAACGGCTTACCGGTATCGCGCAACTCGATCTGCGCAATCTCCTCTGCATGTTGCACGATCAGATTGCCTGCCTTGGTCAGAATCCGGCCGCGCTCGGTTGCCGTTAAATTACCCCACGCGCCATCCATCGCGGCACGTGCAGATTTCACTGCGCGGTCGATATCCTGTGCGGTGCCGCGATCAATCGTGGCGTAGGGTTTGGCATCGCAGGGATTAATCACGTCGATGGTTTGTCCGCCAGTGGCAGAGATCCATTCGCCGTGAATCAGCAAACTCGGCATAGCATTCTCCAGAGATTTTTAGTCGGGCAGTAGGTTGGGTAATGGATGATGTTGTTGACTTGTCCGAGATAACCGTGATCGTCTAATGCCTGCTTACGGTGTCTCAATCGCACTAGGTTGCAACTCGCCGCGCTCGAGCGTCAGCGTGGCGTCGGGCAGATCACGCAGCAGGTTACGGTTCGATTCAGTGACGATGACGCATAAAGACCGATCACTCATATGCAGTCGCTGCAAAGACTCTGCGTACTGATTTGCCAGCACCGGCGCCAAACCCTGAAACGGCTCATCGAGCAGGACATAACGCGTACCGACCATCAGCGCGCGCCCGAGTGCAGCCATTTTGCCTTGCCCGCCCGACAAGGCGGCACCTGAGCGCGCCAGCATCGGAGCCAGCTGCGGCACGGCATCGATCACACGCTCCAAGCGCTGCGCGATTTCGCGCTGCGGTAACCCGAGCACCTCACACGGTAGCCGCAGGTTTTCTTCGACGCTGAAGGTCGGGTAGATCACACGATCTTCGGGCGCGTAGCCAATGCCAAGCGATGGCCGACGATGCCCCGGCGCGCCACCGAGATCGATCCCATCGAGCGTGATGCGCCCTGCCGCTATCGGTAGCAGCCCCATGATGGCGCGCAGCAGCGTGGTCTTGCCGGCACCATTGCGACCGACCACCGCAATCAGTTGCCCCGGCGGCAGTACCAATTCGATCTCGCGCAGTACCGTGATACCTGCAATACGAGCGCTGATCTTGTGCAGTTTCAGCATCTCAGTCACCGATCACGTTAGCGCGAATCTCGGGGTCGGCCAGCACCTGCGCTGGCGGCCCATCTGCGGCAATACGGCCTGCGATCCATGCCGCTACTCGCGTCGAGTATTCAGACACGATATCAACATCATGCTCGACAAAAATCGCGCTCACCTCCTGCTCATCCAGCGCGCGCATGATGGTCGCCATCAGGCCATGTTTTTCCTCACTCGATACGCCTGAGGTAGGCTCGTCAAGAATCAGCAGACGCGGGCGCATCACCAGCGCCATCGCTATATCCAGTAGCTTGCGCTGCCCTTCGGGTAATGCGCTGGCCATGTCATGCGCGCGTTGGCTGAGTCCCACCATAGCAAGCACATGGTCAACTTCATCAGGATCAATAGCGTCTTGCAGCGCTGTCCAGATACGCAGACGGTTCTTTTTTCCGGCAGCAGCAATACAGACACAATCTCGCACTGTGTGCTCATTGAATAACTGCGGTAGCTGAAATGATCGCACCATACCCCGCAAGGCAATCGCCCGCGGTGCCAAGCCGGTCACGTCCTGTCCTTCAAAAAAAACCTGACCGGCTTGCGGCTGTATCAGGCCGGTACAGATATTGATGAAGGTGGTTTTACCGGCGCCGTTTTGTCCGATGACCGCGAGCCGCTCACCCGCGTGCAAAGAAAAATTGATATGGTCTGCCACCACCACGGCACCAAACGCCAGCTGCAAGTCTTTCGTCTGTAGCAGCGCACCGCTCATGACTGGCCTCGTGTTTTGTCTGGATCTGCATCAAGCAACGCCGATACACCGCGCGGCGCCAGAAACACAATCGCAATCAGCACACAGCCCAGCACCAGTTGCCAGGCGCCGGTCAGGTAGGCGGCTGCAAACAGCTTCACAAATTCGAAAATGCCGGCACCAATAAATGCCCCAACCGGGTGACCAACGCCACCAAGAATCGCCACAAAAATAATCTCGCCTGAGCGTACCCAGTAGCCCATCTCGGGCGTCACCAAGCCCTGTGCGATTGCAAATATTGCGCCCGACAAACCGCACACCGTCGCAGAAAAAATATAGCCAATCCACAGCGCCTTGTAGGCTGAAATACCAACATACTCGAGCCGGGTTTCATTGGTCTTGATCGCGGCGAGTGCCTGACCAGCGACCGAGCGCTGATAGCGCCGCACCAACCACCCTGTGATGAGCGCCAGCAGTACACTCAACAGCAGCAGCACTGTCTCGAAGGTATCGCGGTCGAGTGACATACCAAAAAATGGTGCGCGCTCAAGCCGAAGCCCGTCGGTACCGCCGGTAATATGAAAAAATTTACCGAGTACCGCGTACAGCACCATCGACAGCGCGAGATTCAGCATGCCGAAAAAGATCGCGCGGTAGCGCACTACAAACGATCCCACCACCACACCCAGCAGCAAACCAGTACCAGCACCCATCAGCAGCAGCACAGCGCTATCGAGTTGCGGCCACTGACGCGCAGCAAACGCCACCGCATAGCCGCCGGAGCACATGAACATCGCATGCCCGAACGATATCTGGCCCGACACAATCAAAATCGAAATACCGAGCGCGGCAATACCGAATGCGGTACCCAGAATAAATGGTGTCTTGAGCCATGGCAGTGCGGCCGGCAGCGCCAGTGCCAGCAGCGCGAGCGCGATCACTAATTGCGTAGGACGCGACATCAGACCCGCCTCGCCTGCGCCACCGAGAACAAACCCTGCGGACGAAACAGCAGCACCAGCACCATGATCAGGAAAGGTACCAGCACCTCGATTTCAGGTAACAGATACACCGTGAACGAACGCGCTAATCCGATCAGCACCGCCGCCACCAGCGCGCCCTCGATCTGACCCAAGCCCGCAGTTGCCACTACCGCAAATGACAGCACGATCATTTCACCACCAATACCCGGCACCCAAGACACTGTCGGTGAAGCCAAGGCCCCTGCCAATGCGCCCAGCACGGCGCTGACGACAAACGTGAGCAAGGAGATGCGACGCACATTAATCCCCAGCGCAGTCGACATCTCGCGGTGATGCGACACCGCGACAATCTGTCGACCCATACTGGAAAATTTCAGGAAACTGCGCAATACGGTAAACACAGTCAGTGCAATGCCAGGTAGCAGCAGTAACTGGTAGCGGGTATAGGTAATCCCCAGCACATCAACTGTGCCCAGATAATTCACGATCTCTGAGACGAAGTACGGTTGCGTACCCCACACCAAGCGCTGACAATCTTCAAAAATCATGAACGCTGAAAACGTGATCAGCAGCTGCAAGATGGGATCTTTTTGATAGATGCGCCGCATTAGAGTGGTCTCCATCAGCGCGCCGAATACGCAGCCGATGATAATTGCAGCAAGCGGCAGAATCAGTAGTGACCACGCTGGCGATGCGCCGTGCGCACTCGCCCACAGACCCAAGCTGGCGGCCATATAGCCACCCAGCGCGTAAAAACTGCCATGCGCCATGTTGACAATGTTCATGACCCCGAACACCAATGTCATGCCCAAGGCAACGAGGAACAACACCGCCGCTTGCGACAGCCCGTCCATTAACGCAAGAACGATCATCTCTTGTGGCATAGCTCAGGCTTGCGCTCGTGGCAGTCGTTACAGTGGTTCAAACACAGAATGGTTCGGCAGTACCCACCGCAGCGCACACGGGCTGCGGTGAGCGAAGACGTCAGTACTGCCGCAGTCGCGGATGATTCACCAGCTCTGGCTTCAAGGTCTTGACCCACTCCGGTGATTTTTGACCTACCGGCGTGGTGATCAGGTCTGCCGGGTAGATCACGATTTTTTCGAGAATAGGGAAAGGATAATCCGGGCTTTTCTTGGTGATACCCAGTAGCTGCTCCTCAAGACCCTGGCCATCTTCGCGCATTTTGACGGTGCCGGTTAGTCCGCGAAACTCCATGGTGCGCATCGCCTCAGCAACTTGCTCGGTACTCGGCCACTGGCCTTTGTTGGCCTTGATCGCTTTTTCGTAGCCGGTTTTGAGACCCTCAAGCCCTTGCACCATGTGGTACACGGAATAAATTGGGTAGGCACCGGTCTTGTCACGGAATTTTTTCACAAAGTTTTTCAGACGTGGCTCGTCTTTGTACTGTGGATGCAAAAAGAAGTGATCGCCACGCGCGCCCACGATCACACCCTCCGGCAGCGTGCTACCCAAACGCTCCAGCGAGCTCTCAGCCAGCGGCAACACAAACAACGAGGATTTCATCAAACCGCGCTGCGATGCCTGACGCACGAAGGTATCCAGATCACCTCCCCATGCGGTCGACAAAATCACTTCGGGGCGCAGCGCCTGCAAGCGGCTGATCTCGGTCGAGTAATCGGTGGCACCGAATTTCGGAAATAACTCAGCAACGATTTTTACATCGGGCTTCATCGCCAGCAGCGTGTTCCGGAATAGCTCCCAGGAGTCACGACCCCAAGCGTAGTCCTGGTTGATGACCGCGATCGATTTCAGATCGGGCTTGGTACGCAACAGGTACAGCACACTCGCCACCATCTCCGTGGTCGCGTTGGCTTGGGTGCGAACCACATAGCGGTAGCGTTTATCTTCCAGCACTTTCTCGGTGCCGCAATCCCACATGATATTGAGCACCTTCAGATCTTCAGCGACGGGCGCGACAATATTGCAATTACCGCTCGAGATAGAGGCAAGCATGACCTTGGTATCGCCCTCTTGCACCACACGGCGATACTCCGACAATAATTTATCCGAGCCGATGCCCTCATCGATAAAAGTCGGCACGATCTTCACACCACCAATACCGCCGCTGGCGTTGATCTGCTCGATGTACAACTCGGCCGCCGCCTTGGCCGGCACCCCGAACACCGAGGCCGGGCCGGAAAGGAAAGTGGTGATGCCGACTTTCAGCTCGGCGGGTTTGGTTTGCGCGCCAGCGGTAGCAACGAAGCCGGCCAAGGCCAGTCCGGCCACCCGGCGCAACAGTGCGTGGATGCTCATCAGCATGTCTCCAACCTGAATTGTTGTCGTTATGGTTATTTTCGCGCTATGCGGATTACACCGACACGCGAAAGTCATCACTATAAAGCCTCGCCGCCGACTTTGCGACCCTTAGCGCCTATCTGCTTGATCCGGCTGCGGCATTGGCAGCATCTTGGCCTGCGTCTTGTGCTGTTTACGATGCTGCCGATTGCCATCGACCTCACAAGAGTGGTTCTTCGCTTTTGCGTGGGCGGTGAATGTCTCAAGCGGCAAAGCACACTTGGTGATCCAGCTCCAGTCGTATGCCTATTGCCTCACCGATCGCATGGTCATGGTGGCTCGGTACCAGCGACAACAGTTGCTGACCTGAGGGTAGCGCCAGGGTATACAAAAACTGCGCTCCTCTGAATGCCTTGGCGAGCACGCGCGCTTGCAGCGGGCTGGCGTCATCATGCTGAATATCGTCGGGCCGCACTAACAGATCAACCACGTCACCGTGGTTCAGCCCCTCGGGCAAAGACTCAGGCTTGAACACGCCCAACTCTGTCGATATCTTTCCGTCGGCACTCATCTCACCTTGCAGCATCATGCCCTCGCCGATGAAGCGCGCCACAAAGCGGTTCTGTGGTCGGTGATACAGCTGCATCGGCGTGCCCCATTGCTGCAGGCGGCCCTCGGCCAGTACCGCCACCCGATCTGCTACCGCGAATGCCTCAAGCTGATCATGGGTGACGATGACGGCGGTGGTGCCCGTCTGCTTCAATAAACCTCGCACCTCCAGCGCTAAGCGCTCACGCAGCGTGACATCCAGATTAGAAAAAGGCTCGTCCATTAACAGCAATGCCGGTTGCGGCGCCAACGCACGCGCCAGTGCGACGCGCTGCTGCTGACCGCCCGAGAGCTGATGCGGCGCGCTCTGCGCCAACTCGCGCAAACCAACCAGCTCGAGCATTTGCGCCACCCGCTGCTCGCGCTCGCGCTTGCTACGTCGATACAACCCGAAACCGATATTGTCAGCGACTGATAAATGCGGAAACAGCGCGTAATCTTGAAACACCATACCCATGTTGCGGTGCTCAGGCGCGAGCTGGTAGCCGGCGCGACCAACCTCTTGCTGTAACAGTCTGATGCTGCCCGATTGGAGCGGATGGAACCCGGCGATCGCGCGTAAGGCGGTTGTTTTGCCACAGCCTGATGGGCCGAGCAAACACGCTATCTCGCCCTGGTTCAACGAGAGCGAAACACCCGACAGCACGACCTGCGGTCCACGCGTACCCGGATAGCTCAACGTCAGATCGTTTAGCTCAAGCGCCGGCAATCGTTGATTCGGCATCGAGTCACGTTGCATTAAATCTGTTTGCATTAAATCGCTTTGCATTAAATCTGTTTGCATTAAATCTATTTGCATTAAATCGCTTTGCATTGAATCTGTTTACATCGAATCGCTCTGCATGGAATGACTTTGCAATGGGTCGCATCGCTTCAGCTAGCGCTCCGACTGACGCACCAACAACAGCACCGGCAACAGGCCAACCAATACAATGCACAGACTCGGCAAAGCGGCGCGATCCCACATGCCCTCGGCACTCATCTCGTACACACGCACCGCGAGCGTGTCCCAGCCAAATGGCCGCGTCATGAGCGTAATCGGCATCTCTTTCATCACCTCGACAAATACCAGCAGACTCGCCCCCAACCAGCCACTGCGCAGCAGCGGTAGATACAGCTTATGCAGCACACCCCAGCGGTTCAAGCCAAGGCTATGCGCAGCCTGTTGCTGGCTCAGTGTGATGCGCTGCATCTCCGCCTGCATTGGCTCAAACCCTACCGCCATAAAACGCGCGGAGATTGCCAGCAGCATAACCAGCAGCGTGCCCTTCAGCACCGGCGCCGGATCGACACCCCATGACTGCCAAAGCGGATGCAACTGCTGATCCAGCCATGCCACCGGAATAAACAAACCAACCGACAGCAGTATGCCGGGCAAGGCATAGCCCAGCGTCGAGGTACGCACCAGTAGCCGCGTGATCAAATCCGGGTGCTGACGCTGCGCATACGCCAGCCAGAGCCCGACTGCGACCACGATCAATGCCGACAAGCTGGATAGCATCAGCGAGTGCCCGATAAATTGCCAATAGCGATCATCCCAATCATGCCGCACCACTGCATACGCCCACACCATGAGTTGAAGCAGCGGGATAACAAACGCAAACAGCAGCACGGCAGCGCAAGCGGCACAAGCCAGCCAACGCGCAACACCACTTAGCTGCAAACGCTCAAGACGCGCATCAACCGCATTTGCTGCGTACTGGCGCTGCGCAATCGCACGCTGCTCGAACCACACCAGCAGCAACACCGCCAATGCCAATAACGACGCAAGTTGCGACGCCACCGGCAAATTGAATAGCGCTAGCCAGGCCTTGTAGATGGCGGTGGTGAAGGTATCGACATTAAATATTGCGACGGTACCGAAATCCGCCAGCATCTCCATTAACGCCAGCGTGATACCCGCTGCCCACCAAGGCCTCGACATTGGAAGCGCAACACGAAAAAACGCCAACCAACGCGGCATACCGAGCGTCTGCGCTGCTTCAAGGCTGCGCTTGCCTTGCGTAAGAAAGGCTTGCCGCGCGAGCAAGTACACATACGGGTACAGCACCAAGCCGAACACTACGATAGCGCCGCCCATCGATCGTGTGGGTGGCAGGCTCAGCGGCCCGAGTACCGAGCGCAACAAGGTTTGCAAGGGGCCGCTGTAATCAAACAGCCCCACCATCACCGATGCCAATACATAAGCCGGCAGCGCCAGCGGCAGTACCAGTGACCAAGCAAACCAGCGCCGCCCGGGAAACTCGCATACCGAAGTCAACCACGCTAACCCCACACCCAACACACTCACAATCGCTGCGACACCTAGCGCCATCAGCAAGGTATTTTTTAGCACTGCAGGCAATACAAATTCATTGAGATGCGCCCACACCTCCGGCTGCGGGTGTAGCCAACTACCCAGCACCACCGTTAACGGCATCAAGGTCGGCAGCGCCAGCCAGAGCACCGACCACGCGGGTTTATCAGCGACTGAACTCATTGCTTAATTTTCCTGCCCTTGCAGTTATGCGTAAGATATTTGCCACTGCAAGCGCTGGCACCAGAAGGTCGATGGCAAGATGCCAGCATCGCAAACATCGCAAGTCATTCCTCAAGTCGTACCGCAAGATGCTGCTCATACTGTCATCAGCCTGACGCGACGAGTTTTTATTTGTAGCCAGCTCTATCCATCAGGCGGGTTGCCGCTGCCTGCAGCTCGCCCGCTTTCGATACGTTTAACAAGTTAGGTTTGAAGCTACCCCAGTCTTTAACGATCGAGTTGGGTTTTACTTTTGGATTAGCGGGGAATTCAAGATCTTCATCTACATAAAACGATTGCGCAGTTTCCATCGACAGATATTCAATTAGCTTCTGCGCACCTGCCGGGTTTTTCGCGTGCTTGGTAATACCCGCACCAGAGACATTCACATGCGTACCGCTACCGCTTTGATTCGCCCAAAACAAAGCCACCGGAAAATCGGGCTCTTTGACCAGAATACGACCAAGATAATAAGTGTTCACAATACCTACTTGGCATTGACCGGCAGCGATGGCTTTCAGAAGCGAGGTGTCATCCGGGAATGGTGTGGTGGCGAGATTGGTGACCCAGCCGCGCACGATCTCTTCGGTTTTCGTTTCACCGAGTTCAGTGATCATCATCGCGATCAATGATTGGTTATAGACCTTCTTGCTAGTACGAAGACAAAGCCGGCCCTTCCACCTCGGCTGCGCCAAATCGTCATAGCTGGAGAGTTCCGACGCGCGTACCGCCGACTTGCTGTAGACGATAGTCCGAGCGCGCACAGACAAACCAAACCACTGGTTATCAGGATCACGCAAATGTGCCGGAATATTTTTTTGCAGCACAGACGAGGTCAGCGCGCGCAGTTGCCCCTGCTGCGCGGCTAACCATAAATTGCCAGCGTCTACCGTGATCAACACATCAGCCGGCGTGGTCGCACCCTCTGCGTTCAAGCGGGCCAGCAGCGCGCCCTCGTTCGCGGTGAGGAGCTTGATTTCCGTACCGGTCTCTTTGCTGTAACGATCGAGAATGGGTTTGAGCAGTTGCTCATTGCGCGCCGAGTACACAGTGACGGTATCGGCGTTGGCGAAGGTGCTGATAGAGGCCAGCGTGATGCAGGCCAGTGACAACAAGTGCTTGATGTGCGGCATGGCGAAACAGTCCCCAGAAAAGTCCGTCGAGAACTGTTGAGTTTACCTCAGATGAGAATAATTCTCACTACGAGGAAGCACGCGCAGGACCGAGACATGAGGAAACTAAAAAGGAAACGCCCTGGATCCCGGCCTGCGCCGGGATGACGGCTTGAAGGCTGCAATGGCAACTCGCATGCAAGGGTTTTACCGCCCTAAAAGCAAAACGGGCTGCAACTTCTGCAGCCCGCTTGGCGATGCACTTACGGCGATGGATATCAGGCGCCGGATGAGCGTTTCTTCAAGCGCTCAATATTTTGACGATTGAATTGGTTAGCGATCCAAAAGCCCACGCCCGCCATCCATATCACCAGCAAAATTTGCCAAGTCTTCATACATTTCTCCCGATTCTGTGGTTGCAATAATGATTCTGTGACATCCCGCGCTGCAGTGCCGTTGGCGCTTGGTCGCCTGAATAGTTCAGACGGACGGTTTTCACACCCGCTCATTATCACTCAATTTATGACTCTATTCAGATTGGCGCATGGTTGAACCGATTAATGGCCGAATCGCGACGATGGTGAATACCAATAGCAATAACTCCAATGCGTAGACGGAGGTGTAGCCGAATGTCGCGCCGCCCACCATCGCGGCCAAGTCTTTCAAGATACCGCCCAACGCAATCGCGACACCCGCACCCGTGGCCTGCACAGCGCCCCACGCGCCGAGCGCCAAACCGCTCTGGCTTTTCGGTGCGAGGTTCATGGTGGCTGTAAGCGTGCCATGACCAAATAATCCGGCACCAAACCCAATTAGCAGCGTGCCGATGCCGAACAGCGAATTGATTCCTGTTGGTGCCGCCATAATCACCATCGCAAACGCGGGTAGCCCCGCCAGTGCGCCGAACGAGGCTAATCGCAAGGGATCCATCCCTCGACTCAGCACGCGCGAGGCCCAAGCAAACCCCAGCAACCCCCCGATCGCTAGCGCCGCTGTTAAAAGCGTAGTCTCGCCCACCGTGAGGCGCAGAATCTCGCCACCATACGGCTCAAGCAATACATCTTCCATGGTGAAGGCCATGGTACCCAAACCAATCGCGAACAAGCGACGTGTGGCTTGCTCACCCGAGCAGTACAGCTGCCATGTCGCCTTGAAATCCGGCGCGCGCTCGTTACTCGGACGGTGAGATCGGCTGCGCGACTCTTGCTTCCATAACGCGATCGTGTTCAGCACAAGCGTTAGCACGGCAGCAGCCTGAATCACGCGAATCAGTTGCCCGGGGCTGAACTCGGCGAGTGCCAGACCAAACAACACAGCGCTGCCCATCATGCCCAGCAGCAGCATCACATACATGAGCCCGACAACTTTCGGTCGCGACTCGGCAGGTGCGAGGTCGGTCGCTAATGCCAACCCTACGGTTTGCGTGGTGTGCAAACCCGCACCGACTAACAAGAAGGCCATCGCAGCGGCGAGTTGCCCTACCCATGCAGGCGCATGCGCAGCCTGCCCCATACCAGACAGCACCAGCAATGCGAACGGCATAATCGAGAGACCACCGAACTGCACCAGCGTGCCCATCCAGATATACGGCACCCGACGCCAGCCTAGTTCAGAGCGATGGTGGTCAGAGCGAAACCCAATCAGCGCACGCAGAGGCGCAAACACCAGCGGCAGCGAGATCATTAATCCCACAAGCGACGCAGATACATGAAGCTCGACGATCATCACGCGCGTTAGTGTGCCGATCATCAGCACCAAGGCCATACCGACTGAAATTTGAAACAGTGACAGCCGCAGTAGCCGCGATAACGGCAGCGACGCTGAGGCCGCATCGGCGAAAGGAAGGAATTTCGTCCCGAGCCGGGACCAAGACCGGAGCATCTCCTGACGCATTGCGCGGATCGAGCTCATCGTGAGTAGATGCCTGTGCGCCGGGGGCGATGTTTAAGGTGAATGGGAACAGCCATGGTTCGGGGCCTGCAGGACCCGAACCATGGCACCCGGACATGGACTACCTGCGCAGCGTGTCGGGTATGGTTAAAGCGGCCACCGGCTGTATAGTCGCCGTTGGTGCTACCGATACCTGCGCTGCACTACCATTCAAGAAACGCTTCACCCAGGTCGTGTTCAAGGTCAGTGCGAGATGCACCGAGAACGAGGCCACGGCAACTGCGCCAATAATGATGGGTACGCCCACTGAGGGCTTCACCACACACCATATTTTTCCGTAAATCATATGGTCATCCCCCGTAAATTAGTGCAGCCACGGTGAGTAGATGTACGCAAGCAGATGGGCGAATGCTGCAATCATCCCGAAAATCTGCGTACCCTGAATTAAATGACGGTGGATCTCCTCGGACTCTGCCTCGGTCAACCCCGTCGGCCAAACCTTGTCTCTGTCGGACATGTAAGCACCTCCCAGTTAACTAACAAAACGTGCTGGACCCGCACGCGGGAGCCGCTCCTCAAACTTCGGAAAGCCTGTTCGCGTAGCCAAAAGCGTAAGCTAATGATTACACTTGTAGTTGTAAGGACATACTGACAAATATTCGCGGCCACGTCAACCGCGCTCTGCCGCCGCAGGCAAATTAATTGCGCCGCGCGAGGTCAAACGTGACATTACCGCGCCGATTATTTTTATTTTGAAAACTTTTTGTGTCGAATTGCCGATGCGGTCGCATCGTGTTGAAATCGTGGCCCATGCGCACCAAGCCTCTCATATTCTCTAACGACGGTCTTGCCTACATTGCGCCCGCACTGGTGTGGGCGCTGGCATGGGGCCTGATGCTGATGGCTTACGACCGAATCAGCCTCGGCAATCTTGCGCTGCTGCTGGTGCTGGCAAATGCCGTCGCCTCGCTGTGGCTACGACCGCTTGCTTCTTTGCTGGTGAGTTCGGTCGCGGTGGGATTATTCAACTGGTCGTTCGTGCCGCCGCGATTTACCCTCACCGTTGATTTATCTGAAGATGCCGTGCTACTCGTCACCACGCTCGCTGTGAGTACCGTGATCAGTTACCTGATGGAGCTGAAACGGCAAGCGGCCGACCACGCCTCAACACATCAGATGCAGGCCCGTATGGCGCAAGAGCATGTACAAAACCAGCAGCTAAGGAATACCCTGCTCACCTCAATCTCGCACGACTACCGCACACCACTCACTACAGTCATGAGCTCGGCGTCTGTCATCGCAGAGCAGGCTGGGCGTATGCCCACTGAACGTATCGGTCAGCTTGCCGAGGTAATCCTCGACGAGGCACAGCAACTGCGCCGCATGACCAACAACACGCTGCAGCTAGCGCGCTTGGATAGCAACACCATGGATATTCCGCTGAACTGGGAGTCGGTGGAAGAAATCGTCGGCACGGTCGGCGCGCGCGCGCGTCGCACGCATCCACAGCGCAGGATCGAGGTCCGCTTGGCAGAAAACCTTCCACTGCTACGCTGCGACGCGGTGCTGATCAATCAACTACTCGATAACCTGATCGAAAACTCACTGCGGCATAGCGCAGTCGATAAGCCCATTCTCATTCAGGCACAACAGCATGGCACTGCGCTCAGCATCACGGTGGAAGATCAGGGCTGCGGCATCGCCGATGCGTGGAAAGAGCGTGTGTTTGATATTTTTCAGCGGGTCGAGGCGAGCGATGTGCCAGCCGATGGCCAAACGCGTCGCGGTATCGGTATTGGGCTGGCAGTCTGTCGCGCTATTGCCGAAGTCCATGGTGGGCAGCTACAGATTACTGATAAGCAGGGTGGCGGTACTACGGTCCGGCTCACCCTGCCGCTGTCTGAGCAACCCGAACAGCCGCGCGAGCTGTCTGAATGAAGGTCCGTATTTTGCTGGTAGAAGATGACCTCAGCCTGCGCGAGGTGCTCAAGCAATCGCTTGAGCTTGAAGGTTTCTCTGTCGATAGCCACAGCGCCCTGGCGGGAGCAAGTGCGGCGCTTGCCTATCACCTCAGCACGCTGCGGAGTCCGGATACTTTTTCGATTGCCATCGTCGATCTCGGCCTACCAGACGGCGACGGTAGTACGCTGATTAGACTGGCAAGAGAGCGATCGAACCTACCGGCATTAGTGATTTCGGCGCGCGAAGACGATCTCAGCAAAATACACCTGCTAGACGCAGGCGCTGATGATTATCTGGTCAAGCCATTCAGTATCGGCGAATTAAAAGCGCGTATTCGAGTGGCGCTCCGGAGGCAATCCAAGGACAGCCCGGCGTTGACTGATGATATTCGCATTGGCGTGCTGGAGATTAATCTGCCGAAGCGGCAAGTCAAGCGATCAGGCGAACGCATCCACCTTACCCCAACCGAGTTCAATCTACTCGCAAGGCTGCTGTCGCAAGCCGGGCAAGTCGTGACTCACCGTCAATTACTTAATGACGTGTGGGGCGCGGAATATGTCGAGCACGTGCATTACCTCAGGCTGTACATGACGCAGCTGCGCGCCAAATTAGAAAATGATCCTGCAGCGCCAGAATTATTGCTAACCGAAACCGGCGTTGGCTATCGATTTTGCGAGCTGGGCGCACCGCTTTAAAGCCGCTTCACTAAGACGAGGTAACCCCACATAGCTTGGGGTGATCGGTGGTCTGGTTGAATCCTTATGCTTTCCTAATGCTTTCTTTTTTAACCTCGCTCGCGCGGGGCAGGTCATTACCATTTCATTAATGTACTTCGGTTTATCACACCGAGATCGTTGCCGCGCAGATTATTGTTAACTGAAACTGCGGCGCGTCAGCAACGTGACGTGAGCGCCGCGTCACGAAAGACGGCATGACGATCAGTAATCCGGAGTTCTCCGAAACCCCACTTATGCAATCGGTCCGGGTCAATCCGGACGCGCTGCATCATCACAGTTCGACCGCAGTCCTCACACTCGCAGCGATTGGCGTCGTGTTCGGTGATATCGGTACCAGCCCGCTCTACTCGCCGAAAGAATGCTTTGCGCCCGGGCACGGCATTCCGTTTTCAACCGATGCCGTGTTCGGGATTATCTCGTTGATCTTTTGGTCGCTCACGCTGGTCGTGACCTTGAAATACGTCACCTTCGTGCTGCGCGCAGATAACCACGGCGAAGGTGGTGTGCTGTCGTTGATGGCATTAGCACTTAGATCAGCACGGAATAAGCCTAGACGATTCAAATTCATCCTGATGCTCGGCGCGCTTGGTG
>VGHX01000048.1 GCA_016868055.1 Betaproteobacteria bacterium | reverse complement strand
AGCTGCCGTGACGGTACGCTGCTGGTATCTGCGTGTTGTGCGCTAATGCTGGTACCGGCACCGAGCTAGTACGACCAAAACACATTGAACGAGCTTGTCTCTGTTTCTGCCTTTAATCTCGACAGCGAAAAAATCAAACTACCCCAGGCGCTCTGGCGTATACTGAAACTCGCTGTCGTAATCGATAGCGGCTCAGCACCCATGCGCTGCTGCTGCGTCCATGAGAGCCCGAGGCTGCCCACGCCATTGATGTGGTAGCTGTAGAAAACCGAGTCCAGTCGTCTCAGTGTCTGCTCGGCGTCGATACCCAGTTGGCGATGATCACTGCTTGCCCACTGTGAACGCAGCGCAACCCCATGGCGTTGCGTTCGTCTTTCCCAACCCAGCGCGATCTGCGCGCCCACGCCTGCATCACTACGACTGATGCCAAGGCCTAGCGTGCCGAGGCCCCAACCCGGAATCGAAGCCGCCACGCCACCGAGCGCACCGATCAGCTTGGTTTGCTGAACATGCGCGCCTGCCTCAAGCGTGATGTGCGATTGCAAGCCGTGGCGCCAGCTCGCGGCGGCCACCAAGTCGCCGTAGTCCTGGCTGGCCAAACCGTAGCGCTGTCTGAGCGCACCTAATTCAAATGAGTAGTCGCTTAATCCAGCCGCCAGCAAGGAGGGGCTGGCATAAAAGCGCTGCGTAATGAGTTGCTCTTGGCCGCTGATATCGGTCACCTTCAGCAGCACCTCGCCGTCGCCCGTCACGATCGGTCCGGTGCTAATTGAAAAAGGCCCGGGCGGTAGTGGATTGCGCGATTGGAGCACGTTGTTGATGTAGACATCGACGCTGGAAGGAAGCGCCGCCTGACCCGACAAGGTCGGTACCGGTGCCGTAATTAAATCGGGGCGAATTCGAAAGTTGGTGCCCCACTGCAGACCCGCAAAGCGCACGGGTCGCCCAAGCAGCGAGGGCGGTCGCGAGATGGCATCTCCCAGCCGCAGCGTCGCAATCCGATCAAGATCATCGACCACATAGCTACTATCCAGCCGCAGCCAGCGCACGGCATCGGGACGATCGATCCACATCTGGTTGCTGGTGATGACACCAGTGCCGACCGCGCCGCCTACTTCAGTGAACAGTACAGTACCGGTACCGCCCTGACCATGATCGAGCAGCAAGTCATAATTGATAAACGCGCCGGCGCTTCGAGTAATCGCGTCAGGGCGCGATGTGTGTCGTATGTTTAGCTGGTTGGTAGTGAAGCCCTCGGGTTTTAGCTGAAGATCCATGAAAAGCGTGGCAGCATCGAAATTCACGGTATCGACTGCTAACGATGAGAGGGCGACATAGTCAGTCTCATTGAAGCGCCGTTGCGGGCCATCGGGTAGGCGAAGTTTGGCATCAACCAGCACAGGTAGCGGCAACCACCACTCGCCATCAGGCGAGCGCAGTATGAGCGCAGGTTGCGGCATCATTTGCCGATTAATTTGCAGTGAGACCAGCAAGACCTCTACATCGGCCGCGGGCACTTGAAAGCTGTCGGTACGGTTGTGCTCGGCGGCGACGGTGTGACAGTTCATCACCATGGCCATGAATCACAGTATCAGCCAACAGTAGCGCCGGTGAAGCTGATTCCGAATGGGCCGATACGCTTTATTGGGATCCAAGTACAGCATGAAGCGTGACAGGGCCGGAGGGCGACTGCGCCTGAATCAGGATAGGTTGATCGACCGGTAAACGCGTGGCTTGGAGCAGTAACTCGCGCTGCTGTCCCGGTAGCAGATAAATCACCCCACTGTGGGAAGCGACAGATTGCTTTGGTGACTGCTGCGCCGAAATACTCAGGTTTGATAGTGCTGCTGAGGCGTTCCCGGTATTTGAAAATACGACCCGTACTTGTTGATTGTTTTCTTGACGAAGTTCAGCATGAACTTTTTCTTTGGCTTCAACGGGTGGCCGCAAGAAAACAGGAATACTGATTCTGAGCGCAACCCGTAAACCTTTCACCTCTGCCGAGGGCGGTGGCGGGATCTCCTCAATCAGCAAACGGTAAGGCAGCTCGTTAAGCGGATCCGGCTTGCGAAGCATACCGAGCCGCAGTAATTGCTTGGCACCTGACTTCAAACGAAATACCTGTGGTATGACGATAACTCCGCGGGTCGGGCTGAGCTGATCTTTACCGCTGTGCTGCGCCCAGCCAAATGTTCTGGCTTCTACGGTGACCTCACCACTGCTGGTGTTCTCTACCTCTACCACCGCACTCATACGCTGCGCGGACAGCTCTACCCTGACCGGATTAACCGAAAATGAGCCAGCGTAGGTATCGATACAATAAACGCTGATGACCGCTAACGCGGCAATCAGTATGCGGCGCTAACCTGAAGAAATAAAAAGTAAATGCAGCGCCCGGTTTGAAACACCGTGCTGCGAGCCGAAACCCACCGGGCGCTTCATGATCAGAAAGTGATTGTTGCAATCACCTGATCGGTGTAGACGCCGGTTGATACATTCTGAATAGCGTCAATTTTTCCGCAGATGCTGAAGGTAGTTTCTGCGTAGCCGCCCGCAGGGCCTGGATCAAACACGTCTAAACCCGTGGAACCCCACAACTCGGTCTCGGTATGCGTACAGCTGAACGCCGCACCGGAAGGCTTGAACAAGGAATAGCTCAAGTTCTCACCGGCAAGCGTGGTGCTGGCCATGCGGCGCGCACCGGTTACCGTATCCGGGTTATTACCACTGCTCAACGCAAAGGTTGGATGCGTGCCTTTGACGCAAGCAATCGTAATCGAGCCATCCGCATAGGTCGGCGAGGTACTGGTAGGGTTGTAGTTGGTACCGAAGTCAACCGCGGCCGCGCTGCTGATGGTGCAGCTTGCTGCAACCGTTGCGGTGACATCGATGGTTTGCGTGATGGAGGTAGTAGCCTGAGCAGCGCCATGCGTTAACAGGGCGAGTAATGATGCGGTGGCCAGTGAGGTTTTTTAACCGTTCATCATCGGATCCTTTCCAAGTTGTTGAAGGGAGCCCGATGGTAGAGACCATCGCTGGAGATTTGTGCGGCGATGGTCTCGGTAAGTGATTCAAAAATGTACTACTGATTAATTTGTCCTTATTTCGTAGCGAGATCGCAACAATTTTCTATGATTTCGAAGTAGTCAATGGAAAGACTTTCCCTCTTTCGCTAGCTGTTCCAGCATTGGAGCGATTTGCCATGCATGTGCATTCGGTCCGCTGGCGTAGCCTTTAATCGCTTCAAGCACTGTATCGAGACCCACACTGCTGGCATAAAACATTGGGCCACCGCGGTACAGCGGAAAACCATAACCCGTCAGATACACCAAATCGATATCCGAGGCGCGTAGCGCAATACCCTCTTCCAAAATTTTCGCGCCTTCATTCACCAACGCGTACATCAGGCGCTCAACAATCTCTTCATCACTGATCTGTCGACGCTGCAAGCCGAGCGCTGCTGCGTGCTCAAGAATCATCTGGTTAACCTCGTCGGAGGCATGCGCGGTACGGTCACCCGCGCGGTAATCGTACCAACCGGCGGATGTTTTTTGACCAAAGCGGCCACGCTCACATAACTTATCACCGACTAATGAATAAATCATATCGGGGTGCTCGGTGCGTCGACGCTTACGGATTTGCCAACCAATATCATTCCCCGCCAGATCACTCATGCGAAACGGCCCCATCGCAAAACCAAACCGTTCAATCGCACCATCAAGCTGCGCCGGCAGGCAGCCCTCCTCCAGCAAAAAGAAGGCCTGACGTACATATTGCTCAATCATCCGATTACCAATAAACCCGTCACACACACCAGACACGACACCGGTCTTGCTGATCGTTTTAGCGAGCGACATCACCGTTGCCAGCACATCGGGTGCAGTCGCCTTACCGCGTACCACCTCCAGCAGTTTCATGACATTGGCTGGACTAAAAAAATGCGTACCGATCACATCGTGCGGCCGGGACGTAAAGCTGGCAATGCGATCCAAGTCCAGCGTCGAAGTGTTCGATGCCAGAATCGAGCCCGGCTTCATGACCTGATCCAGTTGCTTGAACACCTTTTCTTTCACCGAGATTTCTTCGTACACCGCCTCGATCACGATGTCGGCTTGGCCCAGCGCCGCGTAATCCAGCGTGGTACTGATCAGTGCCATTCGCTTGTCAAGTTGCTCTTGAGTCAGTCTGCCTTTTTTGAGTGTGTTTTCATAGTTTCGGCGGATAGTTGCCACGCCTTTGTCGAGCGCGGCTTGCTCGGTCTCCAGCATGCACACGGGAATACCTGCGTTGGCAAAGTTCATGGCAATACCCGCGCCCATAGTGCCAGCGCCAATCACCGCCGCTGATCGGATCGGTCTGAGTGCAACTTCGGGACCGATACCAGGAATTTTCGAGGCGCTGCGCTCGGCAAAAAATGCATGCCGTAGCGCCTTGGATTCGATCGTTTGCACCAAGTACAAGAACTGCTCGCGCTCGAACGCCAAGCCCTCCTGAAACGGCAGCCTCACCGCCGCTTCCACGGCATCAATGCACCTGCTCAGGGCCGGGTAGTAGGTTGCCTGCGCCTGAACCCGATCGCGCGCGGCTTGTATCACTTGCGCCGACTCGGGCTCGTTCATTTGCAGGGCGCCCACCTGCGGTAGTGGGCGCGCGTCCGCAATCTCACGCGCAAACGTAATCGCACCGTCCAACAAATCACCGTCGATCAGACGGTCAAACAAGCGGGTATCCGACAGTTTTTCAGATCGCACGGGCGCACCATGAACAATCATGTCAAGCGCGCGCTGCAGGCCAATCACGCGCGGCAAACGCTGTGTACCACCGGCACCGGGGAGAATACCCAGCTTGACTTCGGGCAGCGCGATCTGCGCGCCTGCGCTCGCCACGCGGTAATGACAACCGAGTGCCAGCTCCAAGCCGCCACCCATCGCCAACCCATGAATCGCCGCAGTCACGGGCTTTGGGCTCGACTCGATATCGCGTATCACTGTATGCAGTGAAGGCTCTTGCAGCGCCTTCGGTGTATTGAACTCGCGGATATCGGCACCTCCGGAGAAGCCCTTACCGCTGCCGATCAGAACAATGGCGCGAATGGCAGCATCACCAACGGCGCGCTGCAGGCCCTCGACAATACCGCAGCGGGTGTCGAAGCCAAGACCATTAACGGGCGGGTTCTCAAGCGTGATGACGGCAACGTCACCGCGCACCTCATAAGAAGCAGTCATGCGTGTGTCTCCGGAAGCAGTGAAGGCCAGCGTTCATCGCCGGCCTGGATAGACGCGTACTATACCGGAGAGGCCTATTGCTATTTCGACTTCACCATCAGCAGGGAGCTGCGCTGCTGGTCTTCGCGGTAGGCATAGTCAACCCGGCCATCACTCACACGCGCGATCACCATCATATTGGCGCTAATAGACCCGTGGTCTTGCGCACTAAAAGGCTTGTCGTAACTGGTGACCACGCCTTGTTAACGTGCTTCGAGATTGTCGAGTGCGTGTCGGATCGCATCGCCATCCAATGTTTTGGCTTACCTGAGCGCTAGCGCCAGCAGATGCATACCGTCATAGCCTTGTGCCGCGCTCATGGGCGAGGGAATCAAATCAGTATTGAACTGGCGACGGTAAGCCAACAGGAAACTGTTTTTTGCGGTCGAGCCGGCATCTTGAATAAAGGTTTGCGGCAGCAGCGCGCCTTCACCGGCGCTCCCTGCGGCATCGATGAAGTTACGCATCGACAGTGTCCAACTCCCCATAAAAGGAACGCGCCATGCCATGCTTGTCATGCCGCGCGCTACCTGCGCCAGCTCCGGACCGATACCCCACCCCACCAACGCCTGCGCGCCCGCCGCGCGCGCGTTCTTCAGCTGGCGGCTCATGTCGGTGTCACCAATCTTGAAGCGCTGCGTCGTCACCAGCTCTACTCCGGCCTGGCGCGCCGCCTCGGCGAATGCATTCGCACCGCTATCGCCATACGGGGTTTCATCTGCCAGCAGCGCACATTTGCTGATACCGCGCTTCTTCAGATCATTGGCAAGCATGCGCGCTTCCAGGTCCAAGGTCGGTGACACCCGGAAAATGAAGTTAGCCGCTGCGGCGGGTGGTGCATAGCGACGTGTTAGCACCGGACCGGTAGATACTGCGATCATGAGTGGAATGCGCGCTTGCTGGTAAATATCAATCGACGCCAAGCCAACACCGGTATTCACGATACCAATACTCACCGCGACTTTCATTCGAGTTAACTCGGTCGCAATCTTGGCGCCAAGCTCATTGTTGGCTTGATCATCACGCTCGATCAGTTCAATGCTGCGGCCGTGAATGCCGCCAATCGCGTTAATCTCTTGCACTGCTAGACGGACGCCATTACGCATGCTCTCACCCATCGGGCTCGAGCCGCCGCTGAAAGGTCCACTTAGTCCAATACGGATATTGGATTGATTCGCTTGGCCCGGCGCTTGCGCAAATGCCGTTGGTATTAGCAGCGCCATCGCGAGCATCGCGCTCACGATCCTTCGAAAAAAATCAAGTCGCATTCGCAGCCCCTTAGTATTCAACGTGGGGGCTGATTGTAGGGATGCGGTTCGCTTTGTCTATGGATATGCCACAACTGTGGCGCTTAACCCACCATCACGCTGTTGGCAGCTTGTAATCTCGGTAGGTCTCGCGGATTTTATTTTTAAGAATTTTTCCGGTCGCGCCGAGTGGTAGCGCATCAGTAAACACCACATCATCGGGTGTCCACCATTTGGCGATCTTGCCTTCATAAAACGCCAGCAATTCTTCGCGCGTGAGTTCCATGCCGGGTTTCTTCACCACCACCAGCAAGGGGCGCTCATCCCATTTCGGGTGATACACACCAATACACGCCGCCTGCAGCACCGCCGGGTGTGCGACCGCGATGTTTTCCAGATCGATCGAACCGATCCATTCACCCCCCGACTTGATCACATCTTTGCTGCGATCGGTGATCTGCAGATAGCCCTCGCGGTCAATCACTGCCACGTCACCGGTCGGGAACCAGCCATCTTGCAGCACGTCGCCGCCTTCGCTCTTGAAATAGCCCGACACCACCCACGGACCACGCACCAGCAGGTTGCCATAGGTGCTGCCATCCCAAGGTAGTTCATGGCCATCGTCGTCAACGATTTTCATATCGACGCCATAAATCGCGCGGCCTTGTTTTTCGAGAATGGCCTGCTTGTCTGCCTCGGGCAATGTGCTGTGACGTCCGAGCAAAGTACAGGTTGTACCCAGCGGCGACATCTCGGTCATGCCCCATGCATGCACCACCTCAACACCGTACTGCTCACGCAGCGTCTTCATCATCGCCGGTGGACACGCCGAGCCGCCGATCACCGTGCGTTTAAAACTGGAAAACTTCAGCTGATTCTGGCCCACATACGTCAGCAAACCCAGCCACACCGTTGGTACGCCCGCAGAAAAACTGACCTGCTCCTGCTCGAATAACTCGTACAACGATTTGCCATCCAACGCCGGACCCGGAAACACCATCTTGGCGCCGTTCAGCATGACCGAGTACGGCAAGCCCCAGGCATTCACATGGAACATCGGCACCACGGGTAACACCACATCACGCGCCGATACATTCAGCGCGTCCGGCATGGATGACGCGTACGAGTGCAAAAGCGTCGAGCGGTGTGAGTACAACGCGCCTTTCGGATTGCCGGTGGTACCCGAGGTGTAGCACAGACTTGATGCCGAGTTTTCATCAAACAGCGGCCACTCACACACGTCAGACTCGGCGGCCAGCAAATCTTCGTAACACATCAGATTCGCAATCTTGTCCGAGGTAGGCAAATGCGCGCGATCGCACAAAGCAATAAAGCCCTTAATGGTTTTGCAGAGCGGAGCGACGGCCTCAATAATCGGCGTAAAGCTCAGATCAAACAGTAAATACTGATCTTCCGCGTGATCGGCGATGTAAGCGATTTGCTCCGGATGCAGCCGCGGGTTAATCGTGTGTAGCACCGCACCCATGCCGGACACGCCGTAGTAAGACTCGAGGTGACGGTAGCCGTTCCATGCCAGCGTCGCAATACGATCACCCATCACCACGCCCATTTGCGTCAAGGCGTTCGCCAGTTGACGTGCCCGCTGGTGACAATCGCGATAAGTGTAGCGATGGATATCGCCCTCGACCCGGCGCGAAACAATCTCTACATCGCCGTAATAGCGATCAGCATGCTGAATCAAGGAAGATATCAGCAGCGGCTGGCTCATCATGCGGCCCATCAGCGGGCTTTGCGGGTACTGCACCATGGTGTCTCCGAGGCGATTGTTCTTATGAGGAATCGGATTTTTGTGCGCCGCATAAGCCGCCGTCAATAGTTTTCCATCTTGCAACGCAGCACATGCCCCGAATCCGGCAGACCCGGCCTCGGTGCGCTCGACGGCCTTCTGTCACAATGGCGGCTGCTTGCTACTGGTGCGCGCTGCACTCGTGCTTTGTAAGTGCACTGCTTGCCCACCGTTTGCTCACGACTGCGATGAATTCGCCTGAACATCCTCTTCATTTTCCGACTGCGCTAGCGGCGTTACCGCTGACAAACCGCTTTGGCAGTTTGCCACCGGTATTTCATACCCGGCTCAGCGCCACGCCGCTACCGGCACCGTATCTGGTGTGCGCAAGCGAGACCGCGGCCGGTCTTATCGGGCTGGATCAGACTGCATTTGACACTGCTGAATTTGCCGAGGCCTTTAGCGGCAATGCTGTGCTGTCCGGCTCTGAGCCCTTGTCTGCGGTCTACTCGGGTCATCAATTCGGCGTGTGGGCCGGTCAGTTAGGCGATGGTCGCGCGATTCTGTTGGGCGAAGCGCCCGCGCCCGGCTCACCCACCGGCAGCATGGAGCTGCAACTCAAAGGCGCCGGTAAAACGCCCTACTCGCGTATGGGTGATGGCCGCGCGGTGCTGCGCTCATCAGTACGCGAGTTTTTGTGTTCAGAGGCGATGGCCGCGCTCGGCATCCCGACCACGCGCGCGCTGTGCGTGATCGGCTCCGACCAACCCGTCATTCGCGAGACGGTAGAGACTGCTGCAGTTGTAACGCGCATGTCACCGAACTTCGTGCGATTTGGCTCATTCGAGCACTGGTTCTGGAATGAGCGGCACGATGAACTCAAGGTACTCGCGAATTATGTGATCGCGCTGAGCTACCCGCATCTGGCAGACCACACCCACCCGTACCATGCGCTGCTGCGTGAAGTCACACAGCGCTCGGCCGAACTGGTCGCGCATTGGCAAGCGGTCGGCTTCATGCATGGTGTGCTCAACACCGACAATATGTCGATCATGGGTGAGACGCTGGATTATGGTCCGTTCGGTTTCATGGAAGCGTTCAATCCGCGTCATATCTGCAATCACTCAGATCATCAGGGACGCTATGCCTACCAGATGCAGCCGCGTATTGTGGAGTGGAACTGCTACGCATTGGGCCAGGCCTTGCTGCCGCTGATCGGTGATGTTGATACCGTCAAGGACGCACTGACGGTGTTTCAACCAACTTACGATAAAAAAATTGCCGCGCTATGGCGTGCAAAACTCGGTTTGGTCACCGAGCAGGCGGATGATGATGCGCTGGTGCGCGAGTTGTTAACGGTGATGGCTGCTGCTCGATTAGATTTCCCGGTATTTTTCCGTCGGCTTTGTGGTCTGACATGCGATGACACCAGCGCGGATGCGCCATTGCGTGATTTGTTTATCAACCGTGAGGCGTTTGATGCCTGGCTGGTCAATTATCGGCACCGGCTGCGTTTGGAAAATAGCCATGATCGGGAACGCAAAATCGCGATGAACCGCGTCAATCCAAAATTTGTGCTGCGTAACCACCTCGCACAAACCGCGATTGAAAAAGCACAGCAAAAAGACTTTAGTGAAGTAAAACGCTTGCTGCAGATTCTGCAGCGGCCGTTTGATGAGCAGCCGGAGCATGAGGCGTATGCCGCGCTACCTCCCGATTGGGCAGCGACTATCAGTGTTAGTTGCTCTTCCTGAGGTGACCCAATGGTTGCAAACTAGCAGTTTTAACATTTACGGTAGGCGACATTAATCGCATGGAAACCAAAAAAGTAATTCGTTCCGACGCCGAGTGGCGGGCACAACTTGAGCCCATGTCCTATGAGGTGACGCGTCATGCCGCGACCGAGCGTGCATTCACGGGCCGCTACTGGGACCACCATGAACACGGCGTCTACCATTGTGTTTGCTGTGAAACGCCTTTGTTTGCATCCGATACCAAGTTTGATTCCGGCTGCGGTTGGCCAAGTTATTTCGAGGCGATTGACCCTGCCAATGTCGCTGAAAAAATAGATCGCAGCCACGGCATGATTCGCACCGAAATTCTATGCAAAGTGTGTGATGCCCACCTCGGTCATGTATTCCCGGACGGCCCACCGCCCACGGGTTTGCGTTATTGCATCAACTCGGCAGCGCTGACCTTCACACCCAAGACCTGAGCCAAGCACCATGAAGCTGTTGTTCGACTTATTCCCGGTTATTCTGTTTTTCGCGGTATTCAAATTTGCGGGCGCCCAGCCGGAGGCGGCGCAAGCGTTTGCGTCGCACACCCTCACATTTTTTGTCGCTGATGGTGAGATCACCGCACAACAAGCCCCCATCCTGCTGGCGACTGCAGTGGCTATTCTCGCCACACTTGGCCAAGTACTTTGGCTGCTACTGCGACGGCGTCATGTGGATACCATGCTGTGGGTCTCGCTGGTCATTATTGTGGTGTTTGGCGGCGCGACGATTTACTTTCACGATGAGATGTTCATCAAGTGGAAGCCCACCGTGCTGTACTGGTGCTTTGCACTGGCGCTGCTGGGTGCGCAAATGCTGATGCGAAAGAACCTGATTCGCTCTTTGATGGGCCAGCAAATGACGCTCCCCGACCCGGTATGGGACAAACTGAATCTGGCCTGGAGCGCATTTTTTGCGGCCATGGGCGCGTTAAATCTGTATATCGCCTTCAATTTTCCGCTGGAGCTGTGGGTCAACTTCAAAATGGTCGGCTTCATCGGTCTGATGATTGCCTTTGTGATCGCCCAAACCGCTTACCTGTCGCGCTATTTGAAAGAGCCGGAATGAAAGAAACTTCATGAATCGCGTTGAACGTATCCAAGCGCTGCTACACCCTGCACTCACGCCTGAAGAATGCGCGGTTGATGACGAGTCACGCCTGCACGCCGGTCACGCTGGCGCTGCCTCCGGCGGTGGGCATTACCGGCTGCGGCTGGTATCCGCCCGCTTCGAGGGCTTGAGCAAAGTGGCCAGACACCGTCTGGTGTATGATGCGCTGCGCGAGATGATGCCGCAGGACATACACGCACTCGCAATGACCCTGCTCACTCCCGGCGAAGCAGCAAACGGCTGATGCCGACCGGCCCCAGCTCCTTTTCAACCACGCATAAAACCCCACAATGAAGAATATGAACTACCTACGGCTGCTGGCCGTTATCGTGTCTGCAGTGGTACTGCCTGCATCCGCACAGAATCTGGCCATCGTTAATGGCAAAGCAATTCCATCTTCGCGCGTCGAGGCGATGGTCAAGCAAATGGTGCAACAGGGCCAGAAAGATTCACCCGAGATGCGCTCCATGATCAAGGACGAGCTGATCAACCGCGAAATCCTGGCGCAAGAAGCGGATCGTCAGGGCGTATCCGCGCGTCCCGAGATCAAGAACCAAGTCGATCTGGCCAGACAATCGATTGTGATCCGGGCGCTGGCACAAGACTTCATGGCGAAACATCCGGTCAAAGAAGAAGAGATGAAGGCCGAGTACGACAAATTCAAATCCCAGTCGCAAGGCAAGGAATACCACGCTCGCCATATCCTGGTCGAGAAGGAAGACGAGGCTAAAGCCATCATCACCAAGCTGAAAGGCGGTGGCAAGTTTGAAGAACTCGCCGCGCAATCGAAAGACCCTGGCTCAGCAGCTCAAGGCGGTGACTTGGGTTGGGCACCGGCTGATGCGTTCGTTAAGCCCTTCTCCGATGCCATGGTCGCACTGAAAACCGGTGAGTACACCCAGACACCGGTGCAGACGCAGTTTGGTTATCACGTGATCAAACTTGAAGAGTCGCGTGATGCGCAACTGCCGAGCTTTGAAGAGGTCAAGCCGCAGATCTCCGAGTCGCTGCAACAGCGTAAGCTGCAGCAGTTTCAGCAGGATCTGAAGAAGAAGGCGAAGATCCAGTAAGCGATCGACGGCTCAAGAAAAATGCTCCTTCGGGAGCATTTTTTATTTACCCTACCGAGCGGCGGGCGTTTTGAAACATCCTTATCCAAGGACCCTCGTCACCCCAGCCATCCGGATGCCAGGAATTGATCACGCTGCGGAACACCCGCTCCGGGTGCGGCATCATAACCGTAAACCGACCATCGTTGTTAGTGACCGAGGTGATGCCACCCGGTGAGCCATTCGGGTTGAGCGGATAGGTTTCGGTAGGCCGCCCGCGGTTATCCACAAAGCGCAGTGCCGCCTGTGCCGCTTGCTCGTTGCCGGTGTGCGCAAAGTTGGCAAAGCCCTCACCATGCGACACCGCAATCGGCGCTCGCGTGCCACGCATCCCTTTGAAGAAAATCGACGGCGAGTCCAACACTTCCACCGTCGCGAAGCGTGCCTCGAATTGCTCGGATACATTTCGCGTGAATTTCGGCCAGTGCTCCGCGCCGGGGATGATGGATTTCAGGCTGCTCATCATCTGGCAGCCATTGCAAATGCCCAGACCAAAGCTGTCGCTACGATTAAAAAACTGCGAGAACTGATCCGACAGCAAGGGATTGAACAGAATCGTCTTCGACCAACCCTCGCCTGCACCGAGCACATCGCCGTATGAGAAACCACCGACCGCGATCAAGCCTTTGAAATCTTTCAGGTGCGCGCGTCCGGCGATCAGGTCGCTCATGTGCACATCCACCGCCTCAAAGCCGGCTTTGTGCATCACATACGCCGTCTCGACATGCGAGTTAACACCCTGCTCGCGCAAAATTGCCACTCTTGGACGAACGCCGCTCGCGATGAAAGGTGCCGCAATATCCTCCGCCATTTCAAAACTAATCTGCGGCGAGATACCGGGGTCGGCTTCATCAAGCAGACGGTCGTACTCTGCATCCGCGCAGGCCGGGTTGTCACGTAAACGAGCAATACGCCAGCTGGTCTCGCTCCAGAAACGATGCAAGGCTGACCGTAGCTGCTGGTAAATGACTTTTGCATCGCGCGTAAACTCGATCACATGGCGATCATTGAGCTTACCAATGATGTGGCTGCACGCACCCAGACCATGCTCGCGCAACACGTTCATCGCCTCAGATTTTTGTTCAGCGCGTACTTGAATCACCGCGCCGAGTTCTTCTGCAAATAACGCGCGCAGCGTGAGGTCATTGCGCCTCGCCTCGACCTGACCGGCCCAGTTCTTTGAGTCACCCCAATCACTCGCGTGCTCGCCCTCGGTGACCAGAATATCCAGATTCACCGTAATGCCAGCGCGCCCGGCAAATGCCATCTCGCACAGCGTCGCGAACAGGCCACCATCCGATCGGTCGTGATACGCCAGCAGCATTTGCTGCTGATTCAGCTGCTGAATCGCTTCAAAAAATTGACGCAAGTCGTCGGCGCTGTCCACATCCGGCACATGATCACCAAGTTGCTGCATCACCTGCGCTAATGCAGACGCTGCCAGTCGGTTTTTGCCGCGACCGAGGTCAATGAAGATCAGCGCGGTGTCGCCAAGATCTGTACGCAGTTGCGGCGTGAGCGTGGCGCGCACATCGCGCACCGGCGCAAATGCAGACGCAATCAACGACACCGGTGAGATGACAGCCTTATCGGCCCCATCGCCGTTACCATCTTGGTCATCTTTCCAGGTAGTGCGCATGGATAATGAATCTTTACCCACCGGTATCGATAATCCCAGCGCCGGGCACAATTCCATACCCACCGCTTTCACGGTATCGAACAAAGCGGCGTCTTGACCGGGTTGGCCGCAGGCGGCCATCCAGTTGGCAGAGAGTTTGATGTCGGTGATGTGCGCAATCGACGCCGCAGCAATATTGGTGATCGCTTCACCCACCGCCATGCGCCCGGAAGCGGGGGCATCCAGCACCGCCAAAGGCGTGCGTTCACCTATCGCCATCGCTTCGCCCAAATAGCCTTCGTGGCTGAGCGTGGTCACAGCACAATCAGCAACCGGCACCTGCCATGGGCCGACCATTTGATCACGCACGGTGTGGGCACCCACCGATCGATCGCCAATCGTGATCAGAAAAGATTTATCAGCGACGGTGGGAAGTTTCAGTACACGCTTAGCGGCAAGCTCCAGCGTGATATCGGTCAGGTCCAGCGCGGGCCCGGTTCGCTGCTGACGCGTGACATCACGATGCATTTTGGGTGGTTTGCCGAGTAACACATCCATCGGCATATCAACCGGTGTGTTGTCATGCTCGGGGTCGATCACGCGCAGCTGTCGCTCTTCTGTGGCGGTACCCACCACTGCAAACGGGCAACGCTCACGTTCGCACAATGCGCGAAACAGCGGCAAGCTCTCCGGTGCAATCGCCATGACATAGCGTTCCTGCGATTCATTGCTCCAGATTTCTTTTGGCGCAAGACCACTCTCTTCCAACTGTACTTTGCGCAAATCAAATATCGCGCCACGCCCCGCGTCATTGGTCAGCTCGGGAAAGGCGTTCGATAAACCGCCTGCACCCACATCATGAATCGATAACACCGGGTTACGCTCACCCATGGCCCAGCACGCGTTGATCACCTCTTGCGCGCGCCGTTGAATTTCAGGGTTACCGCGTTGTACCGAATCAAAATCCAGATCGGCGGTATTCGTGCCGGTGGCCATCGACGATGCAGCGCCACCGCCCATGCCAATGCGCATACCCGGGCCGCCGAGCTGTATTAACAAACTACCGACCGGTAGCGGATTTTTATGGGTATGTAGCGACGAGATATTGCCCAAGCCACCGGCAATCATGATCGGCTTGTGATAGCCATACACCGTACCGCCCACGTTTTGCTCGTAGCTGCGGAAATAGCCCGCCAGGTTAGGCCGACCAAACTCATTGTTGAACGCAGCGCCACCGAGCGGGCCATCGATCATGATCTGTAGTGGCGACGCGATACGCTCAGGCTTGCCGGTAATTGCCGAGTCACCGTGTCCGGACCGCTCACTGGACAGCTGCGTTACATCACGCGCGTTTTCCCAGGGTTGTACTGCGTGCGTAATCATGAGGTTCGATACGCTGAAACCGGTGAGTCCGGCTTTGGGCTTGGCACCGCGACCGGTTGCCCCCTCATCACGAATCTCGCCACCCGAACCAGTAGAAGCGCCCGGGAAGGGCGAGATCGCAGTCGGGTGATTATGCGTCTCCACCTTCATCAGGATATGTGTCAGCTCTTGCGAGGGCTGGTAGGTCATGCCCTGATCGGCGCGCGGATAGAAACGCATTGCCGTCGCACCTTCAATAATCGAGGCGTTATCCGTATAGGCCACCACCGTACCTTTCGGCTGCTGCTGGTGGGTGTACTTGATCATCGAGAACAGCGAGCGCTGCTGCGGCTCGCCGTCGATGGTCCAGTCGGCATTAAAAATCTTGTGCCGGCAGTGCTCGCTATTGGCTTGCGCGAACATCATCAGCTCAACATCGGTCGGATTACGACCGGCATGATTGAACGCATCAAGCAGATAATCAATTTCGTCATCCGACAACGCCAAACCCAGCGCGATGTTTGCGTCGGTCAATGCATGTTTACCACCGCCGATGATGTCGATAAACGCCAGCGGCTGCGGCGATAGCTCGTTAAACAGTGCCTGCGACTGCTCAGGTGTACGAATCACCGTTTCCGTCATGCGGTCGTGCAACAGCGCAGCGATGGCGTTCCCCTTCTGCGCGTCGAGCTGCTTGGTTTTACCCAGCAAACCGGATTTCAACTGCACGCCGTAGGCGATGCCACGCTCGATACGGTGGATCTGCGCCATGCCGCAGTTGTGGGCAATATCGGTTGCCTTACTGGCCCAGGGCGAGATGGTGCCAAAACGCGGCAGCACGATAAATTGCTCGCCATCGATTTGCCCCTCAAACGGCTCGCCATAGGTCAACATCGCTGTGAGCTGCTGCACATCGTGCTCGGTTAGCTGTGCGGTGCTATCAACGAAATGCAGGAAACGGCCGCTGATACCGGTAACAGCGGGATCAATAACTTTCAGTTGTGCTAACAGACGCTGAACACGAAACGCGGACAGGGCATTGGCGCCCGGAAGGATGAGCATGGCTGAGAAGGTGGTTCGCGAGCGACTGGGCCTTGAAAATTCAGGGCCTTTCGCGCGGGTGAATCGGATTCCAAAATTATACCTTGCCGACCCCGACAAAACGGCTGCCGCAGGCTTGCCCCAACATGCTATCTTGCCCGCTGATTCGTTCAATGATGGTGCAGATGGATATCGCTTCGCTCAATGACCAAAACCGGTACGAACTGGTCCACAACAGCCTCGACCTTGCCGAGCAATCGGTGTCGGTGTTCACCCGCATCTATCGCGATGAGGCACTCAAAACCGCTGCACACGCTGACGTGCTGCGCATGTCGCGCCAAGCACAATCGCCACTGGCCGGTCTACCAGTGTCAGTGAAAGATTTACTCGATGTTGCGGGCGACACCACGATGGCGGGCTCGGTGGTGCTCGAAGGGCAACCGGTAGCCGCGAGTGATGCCACTGTAGTGGCGCGACTCAGAGATGCAGGTGCCGCGATCATCGGCAAGACCAACATGACCGAGTTTGGTTTTTCCGGGGTGGGTATTAATCCGCACTACGGCACGCCGGCCAACCCAGTCGATAGCACCCGCATCACCGGTGGCTCATCCTCAGGCGCGGCTGCCTCGGTAGGTGCAGGTATTTGCGTTGCCGCACTCGGCTCCGACACCGGCGGTTCGGTGCGCATTCCGGCAGCGCTGTGCGGCTTGGTTGGTTTCAAACCCACGATGCGCCGCGTACCCACCACCGGCGCGCTGCCACTCGCGCCCGTGCTGGATTCGGTCGGACCGATCGCCCGCACTGTCGCTGACTGCTTGCTAGTCGATAGCCTGATCTCTGACCAAGCGGTGACGACCGAGACGCTGTCGCTATCGGCGTTGAAGTTTGCGGTGCCTGAAGATTTAGTCATGGAGAGTATCGACGACACCGTTGCTCGTGCGTTTACGCATACCTTGTCCAAGTTATCGGCGGCGGGCGCTACCCTGATTGAAGTACCCATGAAAATGTTTGCCGAGGCACGTGACATTAATCGCTTTCCGCAAATAGAGTCGTGGCGCTGGCATCACAAGTTATTAGCGACGCATGCCGACCAGTACGACGCGTTGGTGGCCACGCGTATTCGCGCGGGTGAAAAATATACCGAACAAGATTTCCAGACACTATTAGCAGCCCGCAAAGACTGGATCGCGCGTGTTGAGCAAGCCTTGCTTGGGTTCGACGCGATGCTGATGCCAACGGTGCCGATCGTCGCGCCACGCACTGAAGCTCTGCTCGCTTCGGAAGAGACTTTCTTTGAGGTGAACAGGCTGCTACTACGCAACCCCTCGCTGTTTAATTTGCTCGATGGCTGTGCGTTATCGATCCCTTGCCAGCGCAACGGTGACCTCCCGGTAGGCCTGATGATCGGTGCGCCGGCGATGGCGGATGCGCGGGTTTTTTCAATCGGACTGGCGATTGAGCAGGCGCTCTAGGAATAAAATTTTTTACCAAGATGCGGGCTACTCTTCAAGCTTGAACACCATATTCTCCACATGCGGCCCATAGCGATCTGCCATGCCATACGGCATTTGCTGCAGATCGCGATTGGGAATCATGGCGACCACCGTACGGTAGTCCAAGGCCAATAAAAACTCGGCAGTATGCTCGGCCTCTCGCACATCGCGCACAGGCAATCGCGCCGATCCAAAATTCACAAACACTTTGCGCGGATCATCTTTATCGAAAAATATTTCGCCGCCGAGAATGCCGTGATCAACCAAGATTGAATGAGTAATAATGCCGCGCGAGCTAAATTTACACGGCGTCATCTCCCTCGCGATATGCATACCCAGGTGATCAATCGCCCATAAGTATTTGAAATTACGGTTGCCATAGGCGCCACACGCCACACTATCAAAGCGCCCCTGTCCCGGCCGGCGACTGCTGCGCTCGGAATCGATCGCTCCCGGATTAATGTCATACGGATTACAGTGAGCGACTGGCCGCCCATAGCCGATATTCCACATCCAGATCGACGGTGAGCAGTAGTAATAACGATGGTGCTTCAGGTTTTCAATGCGCTTTTTGGGTACCAGTACCGTGCGCCATGGTGGAAGCAGCGTCGTATCAGTCTTGTACGGATTCTCATTCAGCTTGCTTACATCCACCTGCATCGCCTGCGTGCGCGCTTTAGCCCACTCGAACAGTTGATGGTTAATTTCGCCAAATTCGCCGGATTGATGCGAGACCAGTCGAACCTGAATTTTTGGTTGAGTCACCCGCGTTTGTCTTTCAGAATAATGCGGCCGTCCTCCGGTAGATCGATGCATTCTTGTGTGCTGCGAAGATAATCTCAACATGGCTACGCTCCTTACTCAGGCAATAAAAATACCGACACTCCTATGGGGAGCATGGCCGGAGCGGCTTCGCAAGATTCATACCAATTTAGTAATCAACGATTGCTACTTGTTTGTGACAAAACGGTGAAAAATCTGTCTCTATAGTGCGACATAACCTCTCTGCTGCTGTTCCAACATGGGCAAAACCTGTGCACCATTATTTTTTCCCGCACCAAAAAAATACAAAGATAAAACAATGAGTTCTGGTTCCGCATGTCATCAACTTTAAACATTCGAACCATATTCTCACCGGGCTGTTTTTTCGTTTGTCAAAAAAAGGAGCCCACTGTGTCACACCATCCAGCCACTGACGATAATTCATCCAACAACGAACACTTCAATGATGTACTAGGCAGAGGCTTACAGAGTCCTCAGCGCAGATTAATTTTGAAAGGCGGTATAGGGCTTGCCTCAGTTGCGGCCTTACCTATGCTGTCAGGGTGCGGTGGCGGCTCTGGTGCGGCGTCGCCATTGCCGGCTAGCTCTAACATGCTACCGTTTCCGCCAACCGCGAAGACCATTGCTGATGCCGTATCAGTCCCGCCGGGTTACACCGTGTCTGTTCTGCACGCCACCGGGGATCGACTGTTCAGCAGCATCCCAAGCTACAGCAACCTGGGAACAGAGGCGGATGATTTTTCACGCCGCGTAGGTGACCACCATGATGGTATGCACCTGTTCTATATTGGCGCTAACGGTAAAGTCTCATACACAAGCACCAACAAGGCCGTGCTGGTCGTTAACCACGAGAGCTCAGCCGACGCAACTTTCCTGCATCCACGAGGCCAAACCTCGGCAGGTACGGCCGGAAAAAAATTCGATCAGTTTGATCAGTGGGACTTGGGCGCTCGTCCTGGATCTGAAGCTCTTAAAGAAATAAATCTCCATGGCGTATCTATCGCCGAGGTCTCGCTCGATGCAGCCGGCAGACCGACCGGGTACGTCGTAGATTCCCCGTTAAACCGTCGAATCACACCAGAGACGCTATGCGATGTTCGCGGCCCAGCCGCGCACTTGTCCGGTATACGGGCGCAGTTCGTCACACGCTTCGATACGACGGGTGCGACTGCTCGCGGAACGCTTAACAACTGCGGTTATGGCTACACCCCTTGGGGCACTTACCTGACCTGCGAGGAAAACTTTGCAACCTATTTTGCGATGCCGGTTGGCGCCATCGCACCGGACGCGAAAACAGCCGCATCCCGCACGCGCTACGGCGTTCGAGCTGCAGCCTTGGCAAGCAATGCAACAACCGCCAACACGCAGGGGTGGCATACAGTAACGGATCTGCCGGATACCGATTTCCGCTTTTCACGTTGGAACGTTTCTGCGTCCAGTGCATCGGCAGCGATGGACTTCAGAAATGAACCGCAAACGTTTGGGTACAACGTTGAGATCGATCCGGCTAATCCGAATGCACGTCCAGCGAAACGTACCGCGATGGGTCGATTTGCTCATGAGGCTGCAGTCGTTGGCAGACCTGTCGCCGGCAAGCCGCTTGCCTTCTACATGGGCTGCGATTCGCGAAATGAATATATCTACAAATTTGTTACTGCTCAGCCTTGGGATGCTGC
>VGHX01000047.1 GCA_016868055.1 Betaproteobacteria bacterium | reverse complement strand
CCTGACCATGTGTAATTCGAGCAATGGCGCACGTCGCTGTTGTAGATTCGGCGGAGCAGATCTACCCAGCAAAGCGGGACCCCGGGTGCGGCTGGCCCCGTGAACTGGGAGGAGACGTGTTCGTGGCGGCACCGGTCGGATCGATTGCGGAAATCAACGCGGCCATCGGCAGAATAAAGCTTAACTTTTAGATTGAGGCAGAGCCCGAAGATCTCGCTCGAACTGCACTAAAATCGCAATATTTTGCAACCTCGACCTGCTCCACTCGATTAGTAAGTCCGTGAGCCTGGGCAGCCGTCGGACAAAATTTGGCAGGAATTGGACGAAGACGAAATCTTCGCCATCGGTCGTCCAGGCCCCGAAGGCCGGCGTCCCTCCCAACAAGTACGACGACCTGTTCAGCGCCCCGGCCCCGATGCTCCCAACATTGTTGATTACTGACGCTTTGGGAACCCGCAATAGGCACAAAACCCCACCACCCCAATCTTGGTTGTTGTGGATCGCATCCAGCGTTAGTGACGCCCCTCTTAGAAAATGCATTGTCCATCCACGTCGGTGAATCTTCCCGGTGCCGAGGTGCGCGTAGTCGTAGTGGATCTCCTCGAAAACGAGGTCGGTACAAGCACTGAGACACTCCACGGTCTTGGCATCCTGGCGGGCGACCGTCCGAGCGTACGCCGTAATCAGCGAACGCCTCCCGTGCGCGATGCTGAGGGCGAGTAAACCTGCGGTGGTGCCAGACAAGCGATGCGGGATCAGGCATTGGCTTAGAACAACTTTCTCTGATACCGGCATGGCTCCCAGAAGAGCCGCCCGATTCACAAGGTCTTCCTTATCGTTCACAAACTCAGCAAATTCAGGCAGTATCTTTTCAATCACCCGCGCCCGGTATTCCGGGTTTGGCTCAAGCAATGAAGACTTCGTTCTATAGAAAAGGACGGTGACAGGGCCGTCTGACGCCTTAATTTCATAGTTTCGCAACTGATTTTCGTTGTTCTCTTCACGCAGTTTGAGCGATAGATTGAATTCCGAGAGGAACGTGCCAACGGCCTCGATAAAGTCTTCGGCGAATGACTTAAAGATGACCTCAGGCATTGGCATCTCCGTCGCGGATTAGGGCCCAGTCTCATTGATTGTCAAAGCCAGAACAGGACGGTTGCGGCCAGTGCGACGGCGGAGAGGAAGGTCTTCGCACATCTATCGTAGCGGGTAGCGACGCGGCACCAGTCCTTGAGCCTGCCGAACATGATCTCGATCCGGTTGCGCCGTTTGTAGCGGCGCTTATCGTAGCGGACGGCTTTGCCGCGAGACTTCCGGCCTGGGATGCAAGACTTTATCCCCTGGTCTTTCAGAGCTTCCCGGAACCAGTCGGCATCGTAGCCCCGGTCGGCAATCAGCCATTCGGCACTGGGCGGGCTGCCCAGCAGAGCGCCGGCGCCGGCGTAGTCGCTGACTTGGCCCGCCGTCATGAAGAACTGCAGGGACCGTCTCTTGGCATCGATCACGGCATGCAGCTTCGTGTTCAGCCCGCCCTATGTGAAGCCGATCAGACGCCCACGTTGATCGTCGGGCCCCCCTTTTTCGCCCGCAGGCTTGAGGCCGTGCGGTGCGCCTTCAGGTAGGTCGCGCCGATCATGACGACCTTCTCCTCGCGGCCTTCGGAGGCCAATCCCTCCATCATCCGGGCGAAGACCCCCATGTCGCCCCACCGCTTCCACCGGTTGTAGAGCGTCTTGGGTGGTCCATACTACCGCGGCACGTCACACCATCTTAACCCGTTACGATTGATGAAGATTATGCCGCTCAGCACGCGCCGGTCATCTACCCTCGGCTTGCCGTGGCTCTTTGGAAAGAACGGCTTCAACCGCTCCATCTGCTCGTCGGTCAGCCAGAAAAGGTTGCTCATCATCACCCCCGTCAGTTCGGGAGGCTGAATCACGTAGAGACGACAGCCTCAAGCAGATCAATGGGTCCTGACCCTAGCGCACCTCATAGGTTACGAAATCCTACCCGGACTTGCTACCATTGAAGGCGACGGTTTGCCGAAGGCAGCGGTGGAACCGCCTGCTGAGCCGCGCCGAAACCGACGCGCAGCGCTTGCTAGCAGACTGTGAAGCCGCACGGCTGCGCTTGAAGGGTGGGATCAAACGCGAGAATGAGACGATGCGTCGGGGCGAGAGCGGGTTGCTACCGCTTCTGGATGACGCGAGGTCTCTGGCAGCTCTCAGGTGAGCGCACTCGGCGAAGGAGAGGCCATGGTCGACTGCTCGTTGGCCATCCCGCAACTGAAGCTGAACAAGATTTGTGCCCGCCGTCATCTTACCGCTGGCCAAGGTAACCGACCTCGCAACCATCCACCGATTGCTGGCGCCTCCGTCATGCGCATGACCGCCATCCACGCCCAAACTGAACGAAGGCGGTAGGACAAGTCTGCTCGCTGCGCTGAAAAACACCATCGCCGATCCGGAGCAGTGCCGATTCGCGATCTGATCCGCTCTGTTTCAGCAGACCGTGCGGCCACAGACGCCACCCGAGGTAAAAAAATGCTTGCACAGCGGGCAACATCGGGCGATCTTTACGCCAATCGGCATGTCACTTGGGGAATGTCGGTTTTTGTGTATGCGACTTGATCCGATCAGTCGCACTTTCGGGCGACGATCACCGGGCGAGCGTCCTTCCGGGTAGAGCCGTGGTACTCGAATGCGACGATCTCGAACCCAGCCTTGCTGATGGCGTCCTGAAGCGCGGTCGCGGAGAATACGTTCACGTGGGGCGCCTTGCCGATTAGCTGCATCAGCGGGATGCCCAGCCGGATCAGCGGGTTCATGTCCCGAAGACAGGCGGTCTTGGAGATGAAAAGCCCGCCGGGCGCCAACAGTGCGCGGATCGCAGCGAGCGTGCCGGGCAGGTCAGCAACCAGGTGAAGGTAGTTGAAGCCGAGCACAGCGTCGTAGGACGCCCCCTGCCCCACAAGGTCCTCGGCGGCTACAACTCGGAAGCTCAACCGCGTGACGGGCGAAGCGGCGAGCTTCTCCTCGACGATGCCGATCATCCCGGCGGAGAAGTCGGTGGCCAAGTAGCTCTCGGTTCCGCCGGCGAGTAACAGGGCCGTCGACCCGGTCCCGCAGCCCAGTTCGAGCACCCGGTCGTCGCGACCAAGGAGGCCGCGCACCCGTGTGATCGTGCGCTCGTAGCCGGCTTGGTCAGATATCGGGTCGGCGGCATACTTCCGCGCGATCCGGTTCCAGAATTCCACGTTCGCAACCATGTCCACTGTTCCGCCCCTGCTGGTTCACGCTCCGCTTAGCACATGCGCGGGATTTGGAAATTGCCGAAATCTACAGAAGTGATATTCACCTGTGCATGTCCGCGCCCGACTGGAATCATATCAGGCCGCACGCCAGGAACCGCGCCAGAAACGCCGCCTGCTCAACTTCGTAATATTGATTTGCTCATGGGCGGATGGCGAGATGACCGCCACCTTCCACCAACCTTTTGATCTGTTGGCGGAAACCACCGCCATTGCGGCCCGCCAAGAGGCGGTGACAATGGCCAATTCGGGCAAAAGTGAGATTTGGCTGGCGCATCCGCACCGACAACCCCGCTGCCGGTTTCGCCCGGAATGCCGAAGCGCCTAGGGACCGCTATCTCTCAACCGAGGAAATTGGGCGGTTGACCGCTGCGCTTGATGCCCACCCGAACCGGCGCGCCGCCGATGCGGTGCGCCTGATCCTGCTCACCGGCGCGCGGCGCGGCGAAGTGCTCGCTGCGCGCTGGGATCAATTCGATCTCGAAGCCGCTGTCTGGATCAAGCCCGCTGCCACCACGAAGCAGCGCCGCCTACGTCGCGCGCCGATCAGCGCTTCCGCCGCCGCGCTGCTGCGCACGATCCGGCGGCGCGTGCCCGAAGATTGCGAATGGGTGTTTCCCGGCGAGGCGGTGACAAGTCCCCATTCACGCAGCCACTTGCTATGTTACCATTTCAAGTCCTCCGAGGGTAGGCCGATCCGGCCATAGCCATCCAACAGCGCAGGCGGGATCGGCCGGCATCATTGTCTCCGGCGTCGGTGGTCGGTAGTGAAGCGAAGAGTGCGGACGGATTGTGTTGTACTCGCGGCGCCAGTTTTCGATGACGACCTGTGCCTCACGCAGCGAGTAGAACAATTCGCCGTTCAGGAGCTCGTCCCGCAGCCTCCCGTTGAAGCTTTCGCAGTAGCCGTTTTCCCAGGGACTGCCCGGTGTGATGAACAGCGTCTTCACGCCGAGCCTGGCGAACCATTCGCGCAATACACCCGCAACAAACTCCGGTCCATTGTCCGAGCGAATGAACATCGGAGGCCCATGGGCCTCGAAGAGATCTGCCATTGTCTCGAGCACATTCTCGGCTCTCAATCGTCGTGCGGTCTTGATCGCGAGAGATTCCCGCGTGAACTCATCAATTACTTTCAGCATCCTGATCTTCCGGCCGTCGTGCGTTTGACAGGAGACGAAGTCATAGGCCCACACGTGATGGCGATGGCCAGGCCGAAGCCGGACACACGATCCGTCGTTGAGCCACAATCATCTGCGTTTTGGCTGTTTCATTGGAACTTTGAGGCCCTCGCGCCGCCAGATGCGATGCACGCGATTGACGTTCACGCCCCATCCGCGGCTTCGCAGCATCGCCGTGATGCGTCGATAGCCGTATCGTCCGTACTGCGTTGCCAATCCAACAATGTCGCGCATCAGCGCGGCTTCATCCAGCCGCGGCTTGGGGCGCCGCCATTGTGTGGAACGAACCTGCGAGACCACGCGGCAGGCGCGGCGTTGTGAGACGCCGAGCTGGGCGCACACCTGGTCGACAAAGACACGACGGCGCGAGGGCGCTAGAAGTTTCCCGAGGCGGCCTCTTTGAGGATGGAGTTGTCGAGTGACAGGTCCGCGACCAGCTTCTTAAGCCGCATGTTCTCGCGTTCGAGGTCTTTCATGCGCCGGGCCTGGTCAACCTTCATGCCGCCAAATTCCCGGCGCCAGCGATACTACGTAATCTTGTTCACGCCGATCTTGCGGATCACGTCCGCCACGTTAACCCCTTGAGACAGCATCACATCTGCCTCCCGAAGATGGCGCACAATCTCTTCCGTCTTGAACCTCTTTCCTGACATTCGAATCTCAAAAAAAGCGCATCTAGGTTACATTCAACCTGGCTGCGTTTTAGGGGATCAGGTCAACCCGAAGGACGCCCCCTTCTTGACCAAAGGAATGCGACGGCAGGGCTGCGGCAGCGACGGCCGTCGCCGTAAGTGCGAGCGACGAACGGCGCGTGATGGAGAGTTTTTCGGTCATGAGAGTCCCCGGACTGTTTGGCTGTGGTGATCAGGTGGCTTGGACAGCTGCGGGCCGGTGCTCGACCTGTCGCGCTCCAGCGGTCAGTGGTGGCACCCGGCCGACAATACCGGCTTGCAGGACTTCAGGTCGCTCGAAGCGCTCCATGAAGCCGTCCGGCCTTGTGCGGTAAAGGACGAAGGCATGCAGCACAGCCGCAGCATCGCGGGCCGGCTGAAGATCGCCAAACAAATAGGTGAACCGACCTTCGCCAGAAAACGCCACGACGCAGGGCCGCTTGCACTGGCTCATGCAGCGGACATCGCGAAGCACCTTCAGATCGATGCCCCGACGTGTTGCTTCCGCCTCGATCGCATCGGCGAGATCAGCGCCGGGGCGACGCGCATCTGCGTCTCCGGGCCAGCCCTCGGGCTTGCAGCGGAAGCAGATGGAGAGGCAAGCGTCTTGAGCGGGATCTTTCACGCTCATTCCGCCTGCCGCTCCCAGTTCGGGAAAGGATCGGGCAGATGCCTCCACGCGTCTGGCGTGAAGCGGTCGACCATGCCCGTGAGCGCCGCATCCAGTTCGCCACGTATGGCGGCTTCGTCCATCTGGTCGGCAAGGCCGATGAAGACGATTTCCTGTCGCCGGTCGCCAAACGTCTTGTCGAAGTATGGCTTCATGCTCTCGCGCCACTCGGCGCTGTCGGGCCAGCGCTCGCGCGGCACGGCGGACCACCAGAAGCCCCGCTTCGATGTGCGCACCAGCGCGCCGGCCTGGGCGAGTTCGCCCACGTAGTTCGGTCGGGTCGCCAGCCAGAAGAAACCCTTGGCGCGGATGACGCCGGGCCAGGGCTTGTTGACGAAGGCTTTGAAGGCCATCGGCGCGAAGGGACGGCGGGCGCGGTACACGAAGGATCGGATGCCGTATTCCTCGGTCTCCGGCACGTGGTTCTTGAAGCCGTTCAGTTCCTTGAACCAAAGCGGATGGGTCTGCGCACGTTCGAAGTCGAACAGGCCTGTATCGAGCACGGCGCCTAGCGGCACGCGCCCGTAATCGGCCTCGATGATGCTGGCTTCGCTGTTGAGCGCCGCGATGATCTTGCGGGCAAGGTCCAGCTGATCTTTAGTCGCCGTGCCCGCCTTGTTGAGGACGACGACATCGGCGAACTCGATCTGCTCGACGAGGAGATCGACGAGCGCACGATCGTCTTCCTCGCCCGCCGTCTCGCCGCGGTCGCGCAGGAAATCCTGGCTCGAATAATCCTTGAGAAGGTTTACCGCGTCGACGACTGTGACCATCGTGTCGAGCCGGGAGACGTCCGAGAGAGACTGTCCGTCTTCGTCGCGGAAGTCGAAGGTGGTCGCGACCGGCAAGGGCTCGGCGATGCCGGTCGACTCGATGACGAGGTAGTCGAAGCGCTTGTCCTCGGCGAGCCGGCGCACTTCCTTAAGGAGATCGTCGCGTAGCGTGCAGCAGATGCAGCCATTGGACATCTCGACGAGTTTCTCGTCGGTGCGTGACAGACCGCCATCCTGTTTCACGAGCTCGGCGTCGATGTTCACCTCACTCATGTCATTGACGATGACGGCGACCTTCATGCCCTCGCGGTTGTTCAGGATATGGTTGAGCAGCGTGGTCTTGCCGGCGCCGAGGAAGCCTGAAAGCACAGTGACAGGGAGGCGATTGTCCGATTGGGTCTTGGCCATGATCCTCCAAGGGTGTAATGTTGTAACACTCAGTGAAGTGTAATAGTATTACACCACGGCGATAGTCAAGGAGGTCTCGGCCATGGCAGGCGAAAAAGCTCATCACGAGCGATGCGAGGGGTACGGCCATGCGCACTCGCCCCACTCCGACGTGGCAGCCATGATTGAACGCGCCCGCGCGTTCGCTGCGGCACGGAAACTCCCGTTTACGGAGATGCGCGCGCGTGTTCTGACCGTGCTGGCCCGCGAGGAGAAACCGCTCACGGCTTATGAGATCACGGATCGCTTGAGCGTATCGAAGAAAGTCCAGGCAGTTCAGGTTTACCGCGGGCTCGACTTCCTGCAGGAGGCCGGCTGCGTTCACCGGCTCGCCTCGAAGGCGTCGTACTTTGCATGCGATCACGAGCATCACCCCGGTGAAGCCGTGGTGTTCATGGTCTGCAGCCACTGCGGTACCGTGCAGGAAGCGCCGTCGGATCTGGTGGCTCAAGGGCTCCAGGGTGCCGCCGAGCATGCAGGCTTCAAGCCTGCTCATCCCATCGTTGAGCTGGAAGGCGAATGCGCGCGGTGCTCGGAGACGAAGGCGGCATGATGCGCAGGAATTGGGTCAGTTTTCCCTGATTGCGCACGAACCAGAGCAGAACGCCCGCATCCGGTTTCCGATCCTCCGCCATTGCCGAGGGCAGTGGTATTGATGCTTCTGAATGGCCCCAAAAACGGACACAGTGCGGACACAAGCAAAAGCCCCGCTGGCGAGAGCCAAGCGGGGCTTTGCATAAGGTGTTGATTTAGCTCTTATATTTTGGTTGGGGGACCTGGATTCGAACCAAGATTAACGGAGTCAGAGTCCGCTGTTCTACCGTTGAACTATCCCCCAACAGGACCGCATCACACGGGTTTCGCGCGCGAAATCCTAATGGTCGAGCGCTGTTTAGCGAAACCGCTGAATAATGACAAGCCAAGCCGGTCTGGATGACAAAAAATTCACGTGCTCATGGTGAACGGCTCTGCCATAAGGGCTAACTTTCATCATTCTGCGTTTTTCCTCCTTGGTGAGTCATTGCCCGATGATCCGCGTCTGCCCAGTAAAAATTCCGTGCATTCTGGCCCTTTTGACTTTGCTCGCGAGCTCTCACGCTGTTTTTGCCCAGCAAAGCGGCGCGCCTCAGGGCGGCGCTCCGGCGGGCGGCGCGGTGCAAAGGGTCTTTCCTGTCCTTTTGGGCGCTTCGAAAAGGGAAGCAGTGCCGGTTCAATTTGAGACGATTGGAACCGTGCAGCCAGCGGCCTCGGTCACTTTAAGGCCGCGGGTTGAGGGACAAATTCTTGAAATTCTCTTTGCCGATGGCGCGCTTGTGAAAGCCGGTGACGTCCTTGTTCGCCTCGACTCGCGCGGTATTGATGCGCAAGTGCGACAGGCCGAAGCCACGATTCAACGCACGACCGCGCAGCTCGAGCAGGCGCAACGCGATGTGAGCCGTAATGAGGCGCTGGCGGCGAATGAATTTGTGTCCAAGGTCAATCTTGAAAATGCAAAGACACAAGTTGCCGCCTTAACCGCGCAGCTCACCTCTGATCGCGCGGCGCTTGATAATCTACGCGTGACGCAAAGCTATTACACGATCTCCGCACCGATCAGCGGGCGCGCGGGTGTTGCCGGACTGAAGCCCGGTAACATCGCCAAGACGGGCGATGGCAGCGTCCCTTTCACAATTATCAACCAGATTTCACCAATCTATGTGGCCTTTAGCACACCTCAAAGGTTCTTGCCGGATCTTAAAGCCGCATTTGGAAATGCCGGTTCAAGCGTTGAAGCAACCATTCAGGGTGTGGGTGAAAAGGTGAAAGGCAAAATTGCCGTCATTGATAATGCTGTTGATACAACATCAGGCACTGTGATGGTGCGCGCGATTTTCGATAATGAGAAAGAAGCGCTCTGGCCCGGTGCTTTATGCAATGTGCGTGTGACTTTGAAAGTCATCGATAATGCCGTCACCGTACCGCGCGAAGCGGTGCAGACGGGGCCGCGTGGGTCTTTTGTTTATGTTGTCGAGAAAGACATCGCCAAATTCAAACCGGTGAAAACGGGACGCACAGTCAATAATCGCACGGAGATCACTGATGGGCTCTCCAGCGATGAACAAGTTGTAACCGACGGTCAAATTCAATTGACGGACGGTGTGAAGATTGAACCGAAAGGTTCTTCGACGGGAGCGCCCTGATGTCTCTCTCGGAATTATGTATTCGTCGTCCAGTGATGACGACGCTCATCACTTTATCATTCATAATCTTTGGTCTCTTTGCCTATCGCCTTCTGCCAGTTGCCGCTTTGCCGCGTGTTGATTTTCCAACGATCAGCGTTTCGGCGAATTTGCCCGGTGCAAGTCCTGAAAGCATGGCGACGTCTGTAGCGGCAACTCTAGAACGGCAATTTTCGACAATCTCGGGCATAACCGCGATGACATCGGTATCGAGTTTGGGGTCGACCAATATCACACTGCAATTTGATCTTGATCGCAACATTGATGGCGCGGCTCTTGATGTGCAGGCGGCGATTAGCGGATCATTACGTCGTCTTCCGCCCGATTTACCGAACCCGCCAAGCTTTCGAAAAGTAAATCCTGCCGATCAACCAGTACTTTTCATCGCGCTCACCTCCGAGACGATGCAATTGTCACAGGTGAATGATTACGCCGAGCAAATTCTTCAGCAGCAGATCTCGCAAATTAATGGTGTGGCGCAGGTCCAAATTTATGGGTCGCAAAAATATGCGTTGCGTGTAACGGCCGATCCTGAAGCGGTCTCTGCGCGTGGACTTTCTTTCGCCGATATTCAACGAGCGATTTCCTCAGCGAATTCCAATCAACCAATGGGCACTTTGCGCGGCACCGAGCGCAACGTTACAATTGAAGCGTCAGGCCAATTGAGAAATGCGGCCGACTATGGCGCGATCATCATCATTTCAAAAAATGCAGTGCCTGTAAAACTTGAAGACATCGCCACTGTGCGCGATTCCGTTGAAAATGATCAAACGGCGAGTTGGTTTGGTAAAAAGCGATCAATTGTTTTAGCAGTTTTCCGACAATCAGATGCGAATACGGTTGATGTGGTCGATCAGGTCAAATCGAAGTTACCGCAATATCGCAATCAGCTTCCTGCGTCGATTGGCATGGATGTTTTGTCAGATCGCTCGCTTCCCATTCGCGAAGCCGTTGCCGATGTTGAATTCACACTCGGCCTTTCCATTATCCTTGTGGTGTTGGTGATTTTCTTGTTTTTAAAGTCGCTAACCGCAACCATTATTCCCGCGCTCGCCCTTCCCGTCTCTTTGATTGGCACATTCGCAGCGATGTATGTGTTTGGCTATTCGATCGATAATATATCGCTTCTCGCGCTCACGCTTTCTGTGGGTTTTGTCGTCGATGATGCCATCGTGATGCTTGAAAACATTATGCGTCATATTGAAAATGGCGAGAAGCCCTTTGACGCTGCGTTGAGGGGATCGCGGGAAATCGGTTTTACGATTATCTCCATCACACTGTCTTTGGTCGCGGTTTTTATTCCCGTCTTTTTCATGGGCGGTGTTGTCGGGCGCGTGTTCCGTGAATTTGCGGGGACGATTTCAGTAGCCATTTTAGTTTCTGGCTTTGTCTCGCTGACATTAACGCCGATGATTTGCGCGCGGATTCTGCGCGAACATCGCCCCAATCATCGTGAGGGTCTTTTCGCGCGAATTATTGATGCCGGGTTCAATGCGATTTTGAGGCTTTATCAAATCGCTCTTGATGGAGTGATCCGAATCCGTTTCATTGTTCTTCTGTTGACGCTTGGCACCATTGCGTTGACAGTTTGGATTTATTTCCAAATCCCCAAGGGATTTTTCCCGCAGGAAGATACAGGTCTTTTACGCGCCTCAGTTGAGGCGGCACCCGATGTGTCTTTCAGCGCCATGGCGGATTATCAATTGAAATTGAATGAGGTCATCAGCAAAGACCCGGCGATTGATTATTTTACATCATCAGCCGGTTTCGGCTCAACCAATCAAGCCTTTATGTTTATCCAGTTAAAGCCACGTGCTCAGCGCGATGATATGGGCAAGATTATCGGAAGACTTCGTAAAGCTGCGTCCAGTATTCCGGGAATTAATGCGGTCTTTGTGCCGATTCAGAATTTCAATCTGAATGCGGGCCGTCTTGCGCGCGCACAATATCAATACACGATGCAGTCAGGTGACCTTGCCACTTTGTTTGCGTCTGTTCCGAAGATTCTGGAGCAGTTCCGAAAGACACCTGAATTACGTGACGTGACGAGTGATTTGCAGATCGCCAATCCTCAAATCGTTGTGGATCTCGATCGCGAGAAGGCGGCGAATTTAGGTGTGACATCGGATCAAGTTCGACAAACGCTTTATAACGCGTTTGGTTCGCGTCAAATTTCAACGATCTACACGGCCTCAGCCGATTATGCTGTCATCTTGGAAGCCAATCGTGATTATCAATCGGATCCGGCGGCCTTGTCGCGTTTGTTCATAAAAAATTCGACTGGTCAGAATGTACCGCTTGAAACGGTGGCGAATATACGCCGTAATATCGGACCCTTGTCGATCAATCGCCAATCACAGCAACCGGCTGTGACATTATCATTTAATCTCGCGCCTGATGTCGCGTTGGGTCAAGCGGTCGAAGCCATTCGCAAGGCAGAAAAAATTGCAGGCCTACCGTCGTCAATTGTCACAGGTTTTGCGGGTTCAGCGCAGCAATTCCAAGACTCACTCAAAGGGCAGGGGCCTTTAATCCTCGCTGCTGTACTTGTGATCTATATCGTTTTGGGCGTACTTTATGAAAGCTTTATTCATCCCATCACGATTTTGTCTGGTCTTCCGTCTGCGGGCTTAGGTGCCTTGCTTGCACTTCAATATTATAAGCTTGATCTTTCAGTCATCGCCATCATCGGTATTTTGATGCTGTTCGGTATTGTCAAGAAAAACGCGATCATGATGGTCGATTTCGCCATTGAGCGACGCCAGTCGGGTATGGATGCGTTAAGCGCTATTCGGAAAGCGGCACTTGTGCGCTTCCGCCCCATTATGATGACGACATTCGCAGCGCTTTTTGGAACTCTACCCATCGCGCTTGGTTCTGGAGTGGGATCTGAACTTCGCCAACCTTTGGGTATTGCGGTTGTCGGCGGTCTTGCCGTTTCGCAGCTGCTCACTCTGTTCATCACGCCGGTTGTCTATATCTATCTCGACAAGATCGAGAGCTATTTTCACAGGCGGACAAAGACGGAAGCGGAATTGGAACCGCAAGAGGGTTGAATTTTAGCCAATTTTTATCCGGACTTTTAAACGCGTAAGGCTAAGACGATCCCGTATTTGTTTTCGGGACATGGATCCCATAGCGCCTCAGACTGTGTCGACCTTGCCGAAGAGCAGACCGTGCAGTCTGCTGTTATCGCCTGATTATTATTGCCGGGCAGTGCTCGCTGATTTCTTCGATGACCATGGCTATCCGCTGATCTGCCATTCCTCCTTGCGAGACATGGTTCTTAAGGGACCAACTGGAGCTGCTGAGCTTCTGATTTTGGATGATGATCTTGGGGAAATGACCCCCTTTGAAGCGCTTCGGATTTTGCGGGCCAAAATTGAAAGCCCGGCATTGTCAAAAGCTATAATGCTAAGCGGCGGCGCTACGCGCCGTGTCCTTGAAAGGGCGAGGAGTGCCGGCTTTGACGCCGTGATCGCAAAGCCGATTATGCCAGCGCTTTTTCTTCGCACACTGAAAAATCTTACGATGTCCCTTGCCGCGTGACAGGGGCGGGGCGTTTTTGGTGTTTTGATCATCGCGTTTCGGCTCTCGCTTGGCTTTTTGGGCCGACTGATGCTAGCTTCATTTTCGATAGAGTGTTTTTTGAACGGAATTCCATGTCGCGGGCGGGTGTGCATCGCGCGGAAGAGGGTGCAGGCAAGGCGGGACGGCATCACGCTGAGGGCGGGGATGCCTCGCGCGCTGCGGTCTATGCCGCGCTGGATTTGGGTACCAATAATTGTCGCCTCTTGATGGCGCGGCCGTCGTGCGACGGGTTCCGCGTGGTGGATGCGTTTTCTCGAATTGTACGTTTGGGCGAAGGCGTCTCTTCAACCCGGCGTTTGGCTGATGATGCCATAAGTCGCACGATTGAGGCGCTTAAAATATGCAGCCATAAAATGGCGCATCGCGGCGTGAAGCGCGCGCGTCTTATAGCGACCGAAGCCTGTCGTGCCGCCGAAAACCGTGAAGAATTTATGGGTCGTGTCGAGCAAGAAACGGGTCTGCGCTTGGAAATCATTGATCGCGAGACAGAGGCTGCGTTAGCCGCTGCAGGGTGCGCGGCTTTGGCTGATCCGAAAGCCGAGAGCGTTGTGCTCTTCGATATTGGAGGCGGCTCTACCGAAGTTGTCTGGCTCGATGCTGCGCGCCAAGGGCGACGCTCCATTCGCAAGCGCATCCGGTCATGGCTCTCTTTGCCGGTGGGTGTTGTTAATCTCTCCGAGCGGCATGGCGGACGCGATGTCAATGCAGACTCCTATCAACGCATGGTGGATGAAGTGAAAGACCATCTTGTGTCTTTCGCGGCGTCTTTGCCGAAGACGGGTGAGCCTCGTGATTTTCATCTCTTGGGTACTTCCGGCACAGTGACGACTTTGGCGGGCGTGCATCTCGGTTTGCCGCGATATGATCGTCGTGCGGTGGATGGAATTTGGATGTCGTCTGATCAGGTGAGCACAATTGTGTCGCGGCTTTTGGCGATGAATTATTCCGAACGCGTTGCGAGCGCTTGTATTGGTGTTGAACGTGCAGATTTAGTTTTATCAGGCTGTGCGATTTTTGATGCGATCAGGCATATGTTTCCTTCCGACCGCGTTCGTGTTGCCGATCGCGGCTTGCGTGAAGGTATTCTCATGCAATTGATGGTCGAAGATGGCGTGTGGCATGACCGCGCTGTGGGGGCCACATGAGTGGTGACGGACTCTCGGGCCGCGAAGGGGGGCGTTCCCTAAAACAACGTGTGAAGACCGCCAAAAAACGTACGGTCTCACAAAAGCGTTGGTTGGAACGGCAACTTAATGATCCTTACGTCGCGCGGGCCAAGCGTGGAGGTTATCGTTCGCGCGCGGCGTTCAAAATCATCGAGCTCAATGAGAAATTCAAATTGTTTAAACCGGGTGGTCGCATTGTGGATCTCGGTGCCGCACCCGGCGGTTGGGCGCAAGTGGCGGCAAAGATCGTTCAATCTGACAAGGGAAAGGGCAAAGTCATCGGCATCGATCTATTAGAAATTGAACCCATCATTGGCGTTAATTTCACCGTGATGGATTTTCTCGAAGCCGATGCCCCGGAAAAATTGAAGTTGATGTTGGGCGGCGAGGCCGATGTTGTGATGTCGGATATGGCCGCGAATACAACGGGTCATAAGAAAACCGATCATTTGAAAATCGTGGCGCTTGCTGAACTCGCGACCGAATTCGCGCGCGAGGTTTTGGCGCCCGGCGGGGCGTTTCTCGCCAAAGTCCTGCAAGGCGGGACGGAGGGGACCTTGCTTTCCGATCTCAAGCGGGATTTTGCGCAGGTCAAACATTACAAACCCGCCGCGAGCCGGTCTGATTCGGCGGAGCTTTATGTCGTCGCCACGGGCTATCGCGGACGTTCAACGGCTTAAATTGGAGCAATTTTGCGCAGGCTTTCGCTTTCTCTCCATAAAAAATGAGATAAAACACAAGGATGGGCTCTTTCCGCTTCCTGTTTGTGAGAGGCCGTGATACGTCCCACTGCCAATCCGATGACCGGCCCGAGATTGCCGCCGCGCTGATTTTAAGCCGGTTGTCCCCGCCTCTTTTTCGCGCGTTCAGGAGTTGGCCATGGCCGTCAAATCGGCAATTCGTGAATCTTTCACATTCGACGATGTTCTCTTGCAGCCGGGTCATTCTTTGGTGATGCCGGGCGATGTCAATGTGACAACGAGACTGACGCGGACATTAAGTCTCAAACTCCCTATCATCTCAGCGGCGATGGATACAGTAACTGAACATCGTCTTGCGATTGCGATGGCGCAAGCGGGTGGGCTCGGCGTTCTTCACCGCAATATGACGATTGATGAACAAGCCAATGAAGTGCGCGCGGTAAAAAAATTTGAAAGCGGGATGGTGGTGAACCCGCTCACAATCTATCCCGATGAAACGCTTGCCGATGCGCTTGAACTCATGAAGCGCAATCATATTTCGGGTGTGCCGGTTGTTGAGCGCGGCTCGGGTGATAAATCGGGAAAGCTTGTTGGCATTCTCACCAATCGTGATGTGCGTTTTGCCACCAACCCGCAACAACCCGTTTCCGAATTGATGACGAAGGATCGTTTGATCACCGTGCGCGAAGGCGTGAGCCAAGATGAAGCGCGCCGTCTTCTTCATCAATTCCGCATTGAGAAGCTTCTTGTTGTGGATGATCATTTCCGCTGCATTGGGTTGATCACCGTTAAAGATATGGAAAAGCAGGTCGCCCATCCGCATGCGTCAAAAGATGCGCGCGGGCGTTTGCTTGTAGCCGCGGCAACTACTGTCGGTGACTCAGGATTTGAACGTGCCGAAGCCTTGATCAACGCGGGCTGCGATGTCGTTTGTGTTGACACGGCGCATGGTCATTCGCAACGCGTGCTCGATAGCGTGACGCGGATCAAGAAATTATCGAATGCGGTGCAAATCATTGCGGGTAATGTTGCAACAGCCGGCGGCACGCAAGCGCTGATCGATGCGGGTGCGGATGCTGTTAAGATCGGCATTGGACCGGGATCAATTTGCACAACGCGTATTGTTGCGGGCGTCGGTGTGCCGCAACTCTCTGCGATTATGGATGCCTATTCGGTTGCAGAGAAAGCGGATATTCCAGTGGTTGCGGATGGGGGTATAAAATTCTCCGGTGATCTTGCAAAGGCACTTGCCGCGGGCGCAGAAACCGCGATGATCGGATCGCTTCTTGCAGGCACAGATGAAAGCCCCGGCGAAACCTTTCTTTATCAAGGCCGCACTTACAAAGCCTATCGCGGTATGGGTTCGGTTGGCGCGATGGCGCGCGGCTCGGCGGATCGCTATTTCCAACAAGATATCAAAGACGCGCTGAAACTTGTTCCCGAAGGCATTGAAGGGCAGGTGCCTTATAAGGGACCTGTCGCGAGCGTGCTTCATCAATTGGCAGGCGGGTTACGCGCGTCGATGGGGTATGTTGGCGGTGCAACCCTGCAAGAATTCCGCGCAAAAGCTGAATTTGTAAAAATTACATCGGCGGGTTTACGCGAAAGCCATGCACATGATGTGACGATCACGCGCGAGAGTCCGAATTATTCAACATGAGTGTTTATGATCTTGTTTCGCTCTCTCATTTGAAAGTTGTGTTATGACTCCTGCAGCACGACTTTCGGCGGCTATTGAAGTGCTCGATGATCTTATTTCACGTCGGCGTCCGGCTACGGATGCGTTAAAAGATTGGGGTCTTGCGCATCGCTTTGCAGGCTCTGGCGATCGCGCAGCGATTGCGGCGCTTGTTTATGATACGCTTCGCCGCCGGGCCTCAGCCGCTCATCTCATGAAGACTGAGACACCGCGCGCAATGCTTTTAGGCGCCGTGCATCTCGAGTGTGGGTTATCTGCTGATGGGATTGCAGTTCTCTGTTCCGGGGAGAAATTTGCGCCAACGCCATTGACTGCTGATGAAATGAACGCGCTTCAAAATAGCACCATCACTGACGCGCCGTCTCATGTCATTGGTGATTATCCTGAATGGCTTGATGCGTCTTTCAAAGCGGCCTTCGGTGAAGCGTCACCGGATGAAATGCAAGCGATTTCGCATCGTGCACCGATTGATTTGCGCGTGAATATGTTAAAGGCCACGCGCGAGCGGGTGCTCGAAGAGCTTTCGCATTTCCAACCGGTTGCCACACCGCATTCGCCGGTTGGCATTCGTATCATGCCATCGCCTGATGGTCGCGCGCCAAGCCTGCAAGCCGAACCCGCCTTTCAAAAAGGCCTCTATGAAATTCAAGATGAAGGATCGCAACTTGCCGCTGCGCTTTCAGCCGTTGATCCGGGTATGCAAGTGATCGATCTTTGTGCGGGCGCTGGCGGTAAAACACTGGCCCTTGCCGCGCTCATGGATAATCGCGGACAGATATTTGCAACTGACAGCGACAAAAGACGCTTGGCACCAATCTTTGATCGCGTGACGCGTTCGGGCGCGCGCAATGTGCAAGTAAGAGCGCCAAAAATCAAAAACGACGAACCGCTCAAAGACCTCGATTGCCAAGCCGATCTTGTTCTGATCGATGCGCCCTGCACAGGCACTGGCACATGGCGCCGCAATCCTGACGCGAAATGGCGCTTGCGACCCAATGCGTTGGAAGACCGCATCAAAGAACAAAGAGCCGTGCTTGAACGCGCCGCACCCTTCGTGAGGCGTGGTGGGCGCATCGCTTACATCACATGCTCACTTCTGCCGCAGGAAAATGATGACGCGGTTGAAGCTTTTCTGAAAACGCATGACTCTTTCACGCTTGTTGATCCCACTCATGTGGCGATGAATGCCGGTTTCCCAGCACTTGCTGATTTTGTTTCACACAAAGGCAAAGGCTTGCAATTAACGCCATACCGCACCGGCACGGATGGTTTTTATATTTCACTTCTTAAGCGGCAATGATTTCATAATTTGGAACGCTCGATGACTGACAGACATGATCCTCACGCGCATGAAAAAATCCTGATCGTCGATTTCGGTTCGCAAGTCACGCAATTGATCGCGCGGCGGGTGCGCGAAGAGGGCGTTTATTGTGAGATCATTCCCTTTCAATCGGCCGAAAAAGCCTATCATGATATTAACCCCAAAGCGGTGATCTTGTCGGGCGGGCCTGCCTCCGTGCTTGATGAGAATTCGCCTTTCGCACCGGATGTGATTTTCAAATCAGGCGTTCCCGTTCTCGGCATTTGCTATGGCGAACAGACCATGGCCAAGCAATTGGGTGGCCATGTCGAAAGCGGGCATCATCGCGAATTTGGTCGCGCCGAAATTGAAGTGACATCGTCTTGCAAATTGTTTGAGGGCGTTTGGGCGAGAGGCCAGAAGTCGCCGGTATGGATGAGCCATGGTGATCGCGTGACGCGGTTGCCGGAAGGTTTCTCGGTTGTTGCTGTCTCTGAGAACGCTCCCTTTGCAGCGATTGCGGACGAAGCACGCCATTATTACGGCGTGCAATTTCATCCAGAAGTGGTTCATACGCCTGATGGCGCAAAGCTTATTCGGAATTTTGTGCGCAACATCGCGGGGTGCCGTGCCGATTGGACGATGAAGGCGTTCCGTGAAGAGGCGATCAAACGCATTCGTGATCAAGTTGGCAAAGGCCGCGTGATTTGCGGTCTGTCGGGTGGCGTGGACTCTTCTGTCGCCGCTGTCTTAATCCATGAAGCGATTGGCGATCAATTGACCTGTGTCTTTGTCGATCATGGTTTGTTGCGTTTGGGTGAAGCACAAAAGGTCGTCACGCTCTTTCGTGATCATTACAATATCCCACTTGTTCATGTGGATGCGAGTGAAACCTTTTTGACGGAGCTCTCAGGCGTCGATGATCCGGAAGCCAAACGCAAAATCATCGGCAAGCTTTTCATCGATGTGTTTGATGCGGAAGCGAAAAAAATAGGAGGCGCTGATTTTCTGGCGCAAGGCACACTCTATCCCGATGTGATTGAGAGCGTTTCATTTACTGGTGGGCCGTCGGTAACGATCAAGAGCCATCACAATGTTGGCGGCTTGCCCGAACGCATGAAGATGAAACTCGTCGAGCCTTTACGCGAACTTTTCAAAGATGAGGTGCGGATATTGGGGCGTGAATTGGGATTACCAGATGCGTTTGTTGGTCGCCATCCTTTCCCAGGACCGGGCCTTGCGATCCGTATTCCGGGCGCAATCACGAAAGATAAAGCGGATATCTTGCGCTTGGCTGACGAAATCTATCTCGAAGAAATTCGACGCGCGGGGCTTTACGACAAAATCTGGCAGGCCTTTGCCGTGTTGCTCCCCGTGCGCACGGTAGGGGTGATGGGTGATGGGCGTACTTATGATCATGTCTGCGCCTTGCGCGCGGTCACTTCAGTTGATGGCATGACGGCGGATTTCTATCATTTCGATATGAATTTCTTGGGCCGCGCCGCGAACCGTATCATCAATGAAGTCAAAGGCATTAATCGTGTTGTTTATGACGTGACGTCAAAGCCACCGGGTACGATTGAGTGGGAGTGATCAATGACCGATCATGAAACCTCAATCCGCATTGCCGAGCTTGAGCATCGCCTCACGGAACAAGACAGGACGATTTCCGATTTAAGCGAAATGGTTGTCGCGCAATGGAACAAGATCGATCTCCTTGAGCGGCGTCTTAAAGAGTTGCGTGACGAGTTTGAAGTGTCAAATGAGGCGTTAAACAAAGCCCCAGAGCCGCCTCCACCGCATTATTGAGGCAAATATCGACGCGGTGTTATGTTCTAAACCCATGTAATTTTTATGAAATTTTGAGCTGATAACTATATTTTATACTTGACCTTGCGTAAGGTTATAGCCTGTGGTTCCCTTATCCTCCTCGGAATGAGGAGGGTGTGCCATGCGGCACTTTTTAATATTGCGGGCTTCTGAGCAAAATGCGCGTGCCAATGCTGTAGGTCACGTTGTGAATGGTGAAATCATTCGCGACTTCGTTCAGTTAGGCGATAACGCTGATGCCCGTCGTTTACCACAGGTCTCTGCACCAAAATTTTCTGAAGAAGACGCGACGTCGCTTGCTGAAACAGCGCCTCTTTTGGCCTCGGCCATTCGCAATGAGGAAATTCGCCTTGATTACGAAGCGCTGATTGATCGGTTCCGCGCCTTTGATCATCTGCGCGCCGAGTTTTTAGGCGTAATGCAGCGTTTCGTTGCCGTTGTTGATGAATTGGAAGAGGTGAAGAAAGACAAGGCCGAATTACAAGGCCATCTTGAATTGTCTGAAGCCGTAGGCGCTGAATTGCGCGCCGCGCGCACCGATCTTGAACCGAAATATGAAACGCTTGTATCTGAGAAGGTGGCCTTAGAGGCCGCAGGCGAGCGGGCACGCGACACGATCGCGAAGACCGAAGCTGCAAAACAAAAAAACAAGAAGATCATCTTGCCACGCGGGATATCGTCAAACAGCGTGAAGGCGCTTTGGCGGAAGCGCGCACCCATATCAATGCGCTGCAGGATGAAATCTCTGTGGGCCGGCGAGAACTTGATCGCCTCTCTTCCGCTTTGGCCGAGCGCGAAGTTGCCTATGAGCAGGTGGCAAGCGCCTTGCGCAGCAGTGAAGAGCAGGACCGGATGCTCAAAACGCTCCTTCATGAAAACACATTCCAGACCGCGCGCTTGAGCCGCACGGTCAGCGAATTGGAGCCGATGGCGGAGCGTTTGAAATCGCAGATCGCGACGCTGCAAGCTGCCGTTGAAGCAGAGCGCGAAGCGAAAGAGAAAGCTGCTATTCAGCGTGTTGAGAGTCTTGAAGTGCTTCGTGCCGAATTGCACTCGACATCGGCAAAACTCGAAGCGGCCACTCAACGCGCCGAGACGCAGGAAAAAGTGTTGAATTCGGTGCGGTAAAATTATCGCGAGAAGCTGGAAGAATTGTATACTGTGGAACGTTCGGTCATCGATCTCACGATGCAGCTTGCGAATATGACGCGACGCACTGAAACGGCTGAAGTTGAAAAATCAGCGCTTTATGTGCGTGTATCTGATCTTGAAACGGCGGAACGCAGTTTTGATCTCCGCTATGAGGAAGTCAGTAAAGCGCTTACAGAGAAACAAACTTCTTTGCTGGCGCGCGATCAGGTCACTTTTGAATCGATTCGTCTTGAAGAAGCGAAGCGAATGGCTCGTCTTGAGCGCGCCCGTTATGAAGCGGATATGGTTGAGATGGCGCAGCTTCTTGACAAGGAGCGGGTTAATCGTACGGTTCTTGAAGGTGCGTTGCTCTAAAATCACATCCAACACGGTACCGAGGTGGAAACCTTCGAGGCTGTTGCTGAAACCGTTTAAGAAACAAACACAGAATTGGTGGACGAAAGATCGAATGTAAGCGCTCCCGCGCTTCTTGTCGATGAAGCAGAGAATGGCGCGGTCATTCTCGAGTTCGAACGAGGGCCAGCAAGTGTAACTCATGAAAATACTGTCGCAGCTGATCAGGTGTCGGCAACAAGATCACCATCCACACCAATGGCATCGTGAAACTCAGCATTGCTTTTTGATTGGCATGAGTGAGTGAGAACGGGACGACTTGCTCAAGATACCCCGCGCGTGGTTTAACGAGTACCTCGCTTTTAGGGGAATCCGTTCATGTCCATTCTCATTCTCGGCCTTGTGATTTTTCTCGCGGGTCATTCTGTCCAGATGGCTCCCGCACTTCACGCAAGCCTTCAGCAGAAATTCGGGCGCAATATCTATCGCGGGCTTTATAGTGTTGTGGCCGTGATCGGTGTGGCTCTCGTGATTGACGGCTTTGGCCGATATCGCGGTGACGGCATGATCCCCGTTTGGGATCCGCCGACGGGGATTAATCATCTCAATTTCCTGCTGATGCTATTTGCATTCATTGCGCTGATCGCTAGCCAGCTCCCGCGCGGCTATATTAAGGCGCGATTGAAGCATCCGATGCTCGTCGGGCTCAAAGCCTGGGCCTTTGGCC
>VGHX01000046.1 GCA_016868055.1 Betaproteobacteria bacterium | reverse complement strand
CTGCATCCGTTTGGGCTTGTGCGGCACATGGCTTATTCGATGCCAACGCCGCTGCTGTTTTTAGCGACCCGGCCATAGCGCGTATTTTTACGACTGACAGCGTGCAACTGCTCTCGAATTCGGTGAGTGCATTCACAGAAAAACTGGAAACGATAAGCTGCGTACCATTGCTGGCCGAAGCGATCTGGCGTTGTCACGCCGGCGGTTCGCTGGTTGAACTCATGCAAGGGTGAGTCAAACCGATGTGAGCCGCATGCTTGACAGCGAGTTGCAGCCATTGATGCGCTCGGTCTGTCCACTCGTGACGGGAACGGTGACCAGGATTGGCCAAATGCGCCATGGCCAGCAGCGCACGTATCGCCGCGCGTAATGACTGATAAAAATGTACAAGTGCTGGCGGCGGATAGTCGCCTGTGATCTTGTGGTAGTGCTGCAGCAAGGTTTGTGCGACTGTTTCGCCCGCCAAGCGTTCGCAGTCCAAAGCAAGAAAGCTGATTTCGTCAGCACAATCGAGTTGTCGTAGTGACCTGGAAAATTCAAGGCAATCAATTGCGCCAACTGTATCGCTATCACCATCCCACATAAATGCATGCTCGGCGCGTAAATCACCATGGCCTTCGACCATATGCCCCTGAGTGATTCTTTGCTCAATCCAATCCGCATGCTCAAGCAAAAAATCATGTTGCGCCCTGTGTAGCTCTCGAACTGTTTCGGGTACTGCCGCTTGCACTGCTGCTTGTAACGACCGTTGCCCCTGATTCAGAAGGGCACTTTCATTCAACTTAATCTGGTGATGCAGCGTGAGACACCATGCCTCGGTTGTTGGATGCAAAGCGGGTAGGCCAAGATGAAATTTCGCGATACGGTCAGCAATTTTTTCTAGCAGCTTGTCATTGACACTACCCTGCAGCAGTTGGGTGCGTAACATCGCGGCCTCAGGCAAGCGCCGCATGCGAACAACGCAATCTATGAGCTCGATGCCTGCACCAAACCGTAATTCGCCCGTGGCATCTCGCCAGATGGATTCAACTCCCAAATAAATTGAAGGTGCCAGCCGTCGGTTGAGGCGCAATTCATCATGGCAGGCATGACAGCGTGCTGCGACTGTTCTGAAATCCAGGTAGGGGTTATGCAGGCTTTTTTTTAGTTTGAGCGCTTGCTCACCGGCCAAGAACACCCAAGACATCTGCGTCTCGATCGGCTCGACTGTTGTCACCGACGAGCCATAGGTATCGGACCGACAAAGAAAGCGCAGCGTCGCAGGGTTGGTCAAAGCTGGCAGTCACAGCAAGCAGTCAAGGCAGATAGTCGCAGCAAGCAGTAAGGGCGGGCAGTCACGGCGAGCGTCATCGCCAGAGACACAGGCCTTGGCCGGCGAGCGACCTAACCGCGATTTGAATCCTTGGGCTTGGCGTTGGTTGCAGGGTATGCGCTGACTCAGCATTGGGCTCGCCGCCAATAAATTTATTGCGGCGCAGCAGCTTGCGTACAATCAAGGTTTATGCCCGCACCGGGGCCAATTAAGCCGCCGCCTGTGGGTGCCATCCATCCTTGCTTAGTCCAATGAAAAAGATCCGCAAACTGCTGGTTGCTAACCGATCCGAAATCGCCATCCGGGTGATGCGTGCCGCCACCGAGCTTGGCATCCGCACCGTTGCCATCTATGCCGCCGAAGATCGCTTCGCGCTGCACCGCTTCAAAGCCGATGAAAGTTATCTGGTGGGTGAGGGCAAGAAGCCGATCGCGGCGTATCTGGATATTGACGACATCATCCGCATCGCGCTCGAGGCAGGCGTGGACGCGATTCATCCCGGCTATGGTTTTTTGTCCGAGAACCCGGATTTTGCCGAAGCGTGTAGCGCCAACGGAATTGCGTTTATCGGGCCGCAACCTGAGGTCATGCGCACGCTGGGTAACAAGGTCGCGGCGCGCAATGCAGCGATTGCAGCGGGCGTACCGGTGGTACCTGCCACCAAGGCACTGCCAGACGACATCGCCAAAGTGAAGGCGATGGCCGCCGAGGTGGGCTACCCCTTGATGTTGAAAGCCAGCTGGGGCGGCGGCGGGCGTGGTATGCGCGTGATCGAGTCCGAAGCCGAGCTACCGTCACAACTCGAGGTCGCGCGGCGTGAGGCAGCAGCAGCATTTGGTAATGATGAGATGTATCTCGAAAAACTGGTGCGTCGTGCGCGCCATGTTGAGGTGCAGATTCTGGGGGATACCCAGGGCAATTTGATTCATTTATTCGAGCGTGATTGCTCGGTACAACGACGTAATCAAAAGGTGGTCGAGCGTGCACCAGCGCCCTATCTCGACAGCGCAGGGCGTGCCGAGTTATGTGAATCAGCGCAGAAATTGGGCCGCGCGGTAAATTACACCCACGCCGGCACCGTTGAATTTTTGATGGATGCCGACAGTGGCAAGTTTTACTTCATCGAGGTGAATCCGCGAATTCAGGTAGAGCACACCGTCACCGAGCAGGTGACGGGGGTCGACATCGTGAAATCGCAAATTCGCGTGACCGAGGGTTTAGCGATTGGTCAACAAGATGAGGGTGGGGCGCGTATCCCGCTGCAACACGAAGTGAGCCTGAATGGCCACGCCTTGCAATGCCGGGTCACGACTGAAGATCCGGAGAACAACTTCACGCCTGACTACGGACGACTCACCGCATACCGCAGCGCATCCGGTTTTGGTATTCGTTTGGATGGCGGCACTGCGTATTCCGGCGCCGTGATCACGCCGTATTACGACTCCTTGCTGGTGAAAGTAACCGCCTGGGCGCCCACTGCGGGCGAGGCTGCAACGCGTATGGACCGCGCGCTACGAGAGTTTCGAATTCGTGGTGTCTCGACCAATTTGCAGTTTCTGGAAAACGTCATCAATCACCCGCTGTTTTTATCGGGTGAATGCACTACTCGGTTTATTGACACAACCCCGGAGCTGTTCAAATTTGCCAAGCGCGCGGATCGCGCGACGCGACTCCTACGATTCATAGGTGATGTCGTCGTCAACGGTAATCCGGAGATGAAAGGCCGACAAGGCTCGGACATCATTCTGCCGCATGCACCGCTACCAAAAACGGGTCGTCATTTGCCGATTCAACCCGGCTCGCGCGACAAGTTGAAAGAACTCGGCGCCGAGCGCTTTGCGATTTGGATGCGCGAGCAGAAGCAGGTGCTGATCACTGACACCACCATGCGCGATGCGCATCAATCATTGTTCGCAACCCGGATGCGCACCGCAGACATGGTGGCAATTGCGCCCTATTACGCAAAGTTATTACCCGGCCTGTTCTCGATGGAGTGCTGGGGCGGGGCCACCTTTGATGTCGCCATGCGTTTTTTGAAAGAAGATCCGTGGGACAGGCTGTCGCAGTTGCGCGAGGCAGTACCGAATATTTTGTTTCAGATGCTGCTGCGCGCTTCAAATGCAGTGGGCTATACCAATTACGCCGACAATGTCGTGCGCTACTTCGTGCAACAGGCCGCAGCCGGTGGTGTGGATGTATTCCGGGTATTTGATTCACTGAATTGGGTCGAGAACATGCGGGTCGCGATTGACGCCGTGTGCGAAACCGGTGCGCTGTGCGAAGGTGCGATCTGTTTTACCGGTGATCCATTTGATCCGGCGCGCAGCAAGTACAGCTTGAAGTACTACGTCACTATGGCCAAGGAACTTGAAAAGGCCGGTGTGCACATTATCGGCATCAAAGATATGGCGGGGGTCTGTCGCCCGAACGCGGCGCGTGCCCTGGTCAAGGCGCTGAAAGAAGAAGTTGGCTTGCCAATTCATTTTCATACCCATGACACCAGCGGTATCTCGGCGGCCAGCGTATTGGCCGCGATTGAGTCGGGTTGCGATGCGTTTGATGCAGCGATGGATGCGATGAGTGGGCTCACCGCACAACCCAACCTGGGGTCAATCGTCGCCGCACTTGAGCATACGGATAAAGACCCGCAGCTACCCAAGCAAGCCTTGTTCGCGGTGTCGCAATACTGGGAGGGGGTACGTCGCTACTACGCACCATTTGAAGCAGATATCCGTTCCGGTACCTCGGATGTCTATCGACATGAAATGCCGGGTGGTCAATACACCAACCTGCGCGAACAGGCGCGAGCGATGGGCATCGAGCATCGCTGGAACGAAGTCTCGCAAGCCTATGCCGATGTGAACCAATTGTTTGGAGATATCGTGAAAGTTACGCCTACCTCCAAGGTAGTGGGTGATATGGCACTGTTCATGGTGGCGAATGATTTAACGCCCGATGATGTGACCAACCCCGACAAGGAAATCGCTTTCCCCGAGTCAGTGATCTCATTGTTCAAAGGCGAGTTGGGGTTTCCACCCGATGGATTTCCCAAGGCGCTGGAGAAAAAAGTACTCAAGGGTGGGAAGCCACTCGAAGGTCGTTACGGCGCCAATGTGCCGCCGGTTGATTTGGACAAGATGCGTGAAACCGCAGAAAAAGCGGTCGATCGGAAAATCAGTGATCAGGAGCTGGCGTCTTACCTGATGTATCCGAAAGTGTTTACCGACTATGCACAGCATAAACGTGCGCATGGGGATGTTTCTGTATTGCCGACGGATGTTTTCTTCGAAGGCCTGAAAGATGGTCAGGAGATCTCGGTCAGCATAGACAAGGGCAAGACACTGGTAATTCGTCTAGTGGGTCGCAGTGAGATCGAAGATGAGGGTGTCAGCAAGCTGTTCTTCGAATTAAACGGTCAGCCACGTATGGTGCGTGTGCAGCATGCCGGTTTGGTTTCTGCGATCACGCATCCGAAAGCCGATGAGGGGAACCCTAAACATATCGGTGCGCCGATGCCCGGTATGGTGGTGACTGTTGCAGTACAGGCCGGCCAAAAAATCGCGAAAGGTGATCCGCTGGTGTCGATCGAAGCGATGAAAATGGAAACCATGATTCGCGCCGAGGCAGATGGTGTTGTCAAGCAGGTGTATGTCAAACCGAGCGCGGTGGTGGCAGCGAAAGATTTGTTGGTCGAGCTGGGTACCTAGAGCCTTGCTTCCTGGGTCGGGGTCGTTGCTACCGACGCCTCAAGTGATTTGGTAAAGCGAGTTCTGAATCGCCTAAATTTTTTACGGGTCATGTTGCGGCAACTCAGCATACTTATCTGAACAAACCAAATCGCTAGCGTTTCTTGTTGGCGCGCTGTATTGCACAGTTTGGTCTGTCAATCTGCTCGTCATACGATGAAGCCTCAACGTAACCCGTTGCCGCGGCGACCGTGGTGGTTAAACCCGCCACCGGCTACCGACCCCTTAACCGGCCTGAGCGCACAGCAAGCTGCACAGATGCGCCGGCGCTATGGCGAAAACCGCTTTGTGCAACAACGCGAGTTGCCACTTTGGCGGCAGTATCTTGCGCATTTTCGCAATCCCCTAGTCCTGATCTTGTTGCTGGCTAGCTTGGCTTCTGCGGTGCTGGGCGAGTTAGCGAATTTTTTTATTATCAGCGTGATTGTGCTTGCCAGTGTCACGCTGGATTTCTTTCAAGAGCACCGCGCACGCAGGGCTTCAGAAAAATTACGTGTATCGATCGCGCTACGTACCCGCGTCATCCGCAATGGCGTTGAGCAAAGTATTGCCGTCAGTGAGGTAATGCCGGGTGATCTGGTGCTACTCAAGGCGGGCGATTTGGTGCCCGCCGATGGCATCGTGGTTGAGGCGCGTGATTGCTTCGTCAATCAGTCGGTACTCACCGGCGAGTCGTATCCGGTCGAAAAATATGCGCAAGACCTCAAAGCATTACACGCCATTGCAGATTCATTTGAGCACAATGAGCCGCTCGATTTGCAGTCAGCTAATCATGCATTATTCATGGGCACATCGGTCGTATCGGGCAGTGCAAAATTATGCATTGTCCGTACTGGATCAAGCACTCAGATTGGTTTGATTGCGGAACGACTCTCTGCAACCGAACCCATCAGCACATTTGAACGAGGCGCACGGAAATTCAACGTCCTGATTCTTCGTCTGACCATCAGCATGGTGTTGTTTGTGCTGATGGTGAACCTGCTATCACATAAACCCTGGTTGGAATCTTTCTTGTTTGCAGTCGCGCTCGCCGTGGGTCTCACCCCCGAATTATTGCCAATGGTGGTCTCCGTCACGCTGGCACGTGGTGCAGTGCGTATGGCGAGCGAGCAAGTGATTGTGAAGCGACAGAGCGCAATTCAAGATCTGGGCGCCATGGATGTGCTGTGTACCGATAAAACCGGTACGCTGACCGAAGCAAAGATTCAAATTGAATCGCATACCGATCCATTTGGCCAAAATAACGACCAGGTACTAGAGTTTGCCTATTTGAATAGCTGGTTCGAGAGTGGTCTGCGTAATCCTATGGATGAAGCGATCCTGGGTCATCAAAAAATCGATATCGCTGGCTGGCAAAAAATTGACGAAGTCCCGTTTGATTTCGAGCGACGGCGAGTATCTGTGCTGCTGGAGAAGAACAATCACCGCTACTTGGTCGTCAAAGGTGCGCCAGAAGAAATTTTAAAGTTATGTACATGTTTTGATTCTTCGGTTGAATTACTCGCGCTTGATGAATCTGTGCGCCAAAAGATCAGTACGGTTTATCACGCTCAGGAATATCGCGGGTATCGCATACTAGCCATTGCATACAAGCGGGTCGATACTGACCACCCGCACGCAGTTGTGGATGATGAGTCGGCGCTGGTATTGGCAGGCTTTGTGACGTTTCTCGATCCTCCGCGTGAAAGCGCCAGGTAAGCGCTGCAAGATCTGCAAAAATCTGGTGTCGCTGTACAGGTGCTGACAGGCGACAGCGATCGGGTCACTCGGCGTGTGTGCGAGGTACTCGATTTGCCCATCAAAGGCTTGGTGCTGGGGTCGGAAATATAGCAACTTGATCAGGCCGCCCTACAAGCCCGGCTGAAGACTGCGAATGTGTTTTGCCGCTTGAATCCGGCGCAGAAAGAGCGGGTAATCGCGGCGTTTCGCGCGAGCGGATACGTGGTCGGCTATCTGGGTGATGGTGTCAACGATGCGCCCGCATTAAACAGCGCGGATGTGGGCCTATCGGTCGATAGCGCGGTGGATGTTGCCAAAGCTGCGGCTGATGTCATCCTGCTCAAGCATGACCTCGGTGTCCTGCATCGGGCCGTAATCGAGGGAAGACGAGCCTTCGGCAACGTCATGAAATACATCATGATGGGGAGTAGTTCTAATTTTGGAAATATGTTCAGCATGGCGGGCGCATCGGTGTTTCTACCCTTCCTGCCGATGTTACCGACCCAGATTTTACTGAACAATATTTTGTATGATCTGTCAGAGATCGCGATTCCCCTGGATAAAGTTGATGATGCCGAGCTGGAGCGGCTCCATGTACTGGATATTCAGATGATCAAGAATTTCATGTGGGTGATCGGTCCGGTTAGCTCGCTATTTGATTTTCTGACTTTCGGACTTCTGCTCTGGATGTTCAAGGCCAACGAGGCGCTGTTTCAGACGGGATGGTTTATTGAATCGATGTGCACTCAGGTGCTAGTCATCTTTATCATTCGTACTCGTGGCAATCCACTGAAAAGCCGCCCCCATCATTTATTGGCCGGCACTTCACTGATCGTTGTGCTGTTGGCGATGCTGTTGCCATTTACCTCATTCGGTACCTATTTCGGCTTTGTACCGCCTCCGCTATCTTTCTTTGGTGTGTTAGCCGCATTAGTGCTGAGTTATCTGGCGGTTGTGCAATTCATTAAACACCAGTTCTACACCCACCATCGTTAGTGCGTTTGATGATGCTGGTAGGGCGATCAATCATGCTCACTCGATCATATTGACGCGATCACCATCTTTCAAACTGGCGGGGGGATAGGCGATCACTTTCGTGCCTACTTCTAGCGAGGTGTTGATCCAGGCCTCGCGACCGTTACGGGCCATGAGCGTCACTTCGTTCACGCGGGCACGCCCCTGATCGAACGCAAACAGCGCGCTACGACTTCCTAAAGGAAATAGGCAGCCGACAGACACTAACATGACCTTGAACGCGCTCTGGACCGGAATTGTGACATCCACCTTGTAGTTATCCCCCAAGGTCTCCCATACCGCAGGTGGCGAGCTAATGTCGAGGACAACATTGACCCGTTGTTCCTCAACCCCGAGTGCAGACACTTTGGTGAATGCAGAGGGTTCTACCAAACGTACACGCGCTTGCAGCGCGGTCGGTACGCCCCAATTACTTAGTGTGGCGAGTGCGCCGGGTTTTATCTGTGCTGCGTCTTCGGTCAACAACTCGACGATCACCTCGATCGCCCCTGGGTCGCCCACATCCAGCAAGTTCGCACCCGCCGCTAGTACGGCTTCACTTTGCTGTCGCAGCTTCACGACCTTGCCGCTGCTCGGTGCGGTGACTGCCACCGCTTGCTTGGCGAGTGATTCATTACCGCTGATACGCTGCAATGCGATGCGTAGCTGCGCAAGTTGATGACGGGCAGCATTACTTTCCTGCGCCGCTACTTCTCGCTCACGTTGTCGCTGGTGAACGATCAATCGGGCATTCTCAATTTGTAGCGGTGAGATAAACCCGCGCGCTGCCAGTGATTCCTGTCGTCGCAAATCCGCTTCTGCTTGCGATAGCACCAGTGCCGATTTTTGCAGGCCAGCATTGGCGCGTGCGACGCTGGCTTCTGCGGCTGCGACTTGTTCCCGCTGTTCTTGCAGGCGACGCTCATCGAGCAAGGGTGGGGGTGCTGGCCACAACAGGGCTACGATTTGCCCCGCTTTCACCACATCGCCTTCACGAACCGTCAAGCGGGCGAGTTTGCCTCCGACGGGTGCAGAGATGACATAGCGATCGCGCAGGCGAGTTTTACCGCTCTCTTCAATCGTACGCTCGAAATTACCCACATGAAGTTCTACGACATCCACGTCGAATGGTTTTGGATAGAACGCCCAACCGAGGATGGCGAGAAAAACGATTAATGCAGTGAGCAATCCGGGTTTCTGCCTCATTTTTTCTGTGTCTCTTTTATGGAGAAAAGTCATGGATCCCGGCCTGCGCCGGGATGACGATTTATGGGCTGAGGGCTTAAATAGTCAGTAACTCAATATCGGCATGCAACGAGATAAAGACGTTTAGGCTGATGGCTCAACTATTCGTCATCCCGGCGCAGGCCGGGATCTAGTTATCGGCGTACAACGCGATGAAGACGTGTTAGCTAACGACTCAACTATTCGTCATCCCGGCGCAGGCCGGGACCCAGTATCTTGAAAATTGCATCACTATCATTGTCCTGATCGGTACATTCATACGACTTGGCTTGATCATCATCCCTACTCATGCGTTTTAAGTAAGCCCACTAAATCAAGTTCCCGAATCTTGCGGTTAACAATCGCTGCGCTGATCACACCGGTGATCAGGACGCAGAGCACCGCATATGCATAAGTGGAGGCTTGTACTTGCGCCGGCAGGAAGAATTCATCCGTTTCGATCAGGGCGACCATGCCTTTCGCAAGCGCCAGGCCACCGATCATGCCGATGGGTATCGCGAGCGCGATTTCAAGCACGATCTCACCTAGCAGGATTTTCTACACCTCGCCACGTGTAAAACCAAGCACCCGCAAGCTCGCCAGTTCCCACGCACGTTCAGCCAGTGCAACCCGTACCTGGTTATAGACCACGCCCACCGCGATAATGGACGCGAAGATGGTCAACACGCCGGTGATGATGCGTAAGTTACGCGCGGTGATGCCCTGTACATTGGCCAGCAACGCAGCTTTGCTGAAGGCTGCAGCCACTACCGGCGTTTCCTGCAGGTGTTGTAATAACTCGGCTTCATGACCGCGATCAACCAATAGCGTGACCCGGTTCAGCACATCACCTTCGTGTAGAAGCCGGTTCAGGCTGCGTCGCTCGATGTAGGCGCTCATGCCCATCAACTCGCTCACCACCGCCACGACCGGTAGTCTCAAGATCTCGCGTTGACCTTCTTCAACCTCGACCGTCAAGACCTAGCCGACACGCAGCCCTAGTTTATGAGCCAGTCGGTCGGTCAATAGCAGGCCATCAGCGGGTAGTGGCATCGATTGTTTATCCAGACCGACGACCCGATGCAACTGGGGCACACTGGGTCGCCCTTGGATCATGCCGCGCCAATGACGGTGCTGATGTACCAGCCGTACCGGTACCGAGCGTGCAGGTTCAACCGCAGACACATACGGTAGACGCGCCAGCGCATGCAGGGCAGTGATGTTTCTCGGTTCTATCAAACCGACGCTAACATCGGCGCGCAGTACCTGCCGGAACTGGGTGTTGAGGAGCAGGTCGATGGCATCTCCCCAGGAGGTGCCGCTAATTAGCACCGCGATGGAAGCGGCGACACCAAATATCGTCAAGGCCGCTCGAATGCTGTTGCGTTGCATGTTGCGGAACACCATGCGCATGCTGGGTGAGAAGGCCGCGCGCCAGCCAAGCACTTCGATGATGGTGGGGTGATACGCCCCGGGTGCGCGTGGTCGCATCGCCTCGGCCGGTGCCAGCCGAACGCTGCTTTTGATGGCTTGCCATGTAGCAGCCAGTGCAGCACTCACGGTGGTCAAGAACGCAATCAGGAACAAGGCGGGCCGAACCCGGAAGTAAAACTCAGGAAAGCTGAAGCTCTTGCGATACAGCATGGTCAGCATCTCGCCCAGCCATGCACCGACGACCATGCCGAGCACAACACCCACCGCCACAATTAACAGCGCCAGCTTGATGTAGTGCCAACCAATACGCGCGTTGTCATAGCCCAGTGCTTTCAGTGCAGCGATTTGCTCGCGCTGCATGAGTATCTGCCGTCCCAGTACCACATTCAGCAGGAAAGCCGCTATCGCCAGAAAAATTGCAGGCAGTAGTGTGCCCAGAACGCGTTGTTCTTTGATCTCCGATTCCACACGGGTGTAGGAGAGCTGCTCATCTCGGCTGTAGGTACGAATGCCGCCCAACGGTTGCAGTACACGATCGATGCCGGCAATCGTTTCAACCTGCTTCGCGCCGGGTGCAAGGCGCAGATTCACGTGGTTGAATGCACCGTCCATCTGATAGGCACTGGCCAGTACTTTTTTATCCAGCCAGAAAACGCCATAGCCTTTCAAGTCAGGTGCACCGGAAAACCCCGCGAAGATGAACTCTGGTGAGAGCGCGATACCGGCCACGAGCAGTCGTTCACGCTTGCCATTGATGAGTGCGAATAAATGATCACCGGGCTGTAGCCCGCGCGCGATCGCGAAAGCTTCCGAGATCAATACCTCGTGCGGGCCACTACGTTGACTGGAAATCATGCGCCCGCTGCGCAGGAACACCCGATTGATTTGTGGTGGATGCTTGGGATCGAGCCCGATCAACTTGCCAATGATGGGGTCGCTGACACCGGGGATGCTGACTTGCACATCGCGCACCACCGTGGTTTCAAGCGAGGCGATGCCAGGCACTTGGGCCAGTTGCTGCATCACCCGATCCGGTGCGCGCTTTAAATCAGCGAATAGGTCAGCGAATTGACCAGCCGCGCAATAACGGTCGCGCGCATACTGCAGCGAGTCGTAGGCACTGTAGGTTGTGATGAAACCGGCGACTGCGGCAGCGACCACCAGCGCCAGCGTCAGCGCCTGGCTCCATAGCCGTTGCAGATCCCGCAGCAACTTGCGGTCGAGTGCGGTCATGTTGGATGCTGGCTCACCACGACAACTCGGTTGGGCTGAGCTTGTGGTCGTTAATACTGATTTTTTGCAGCCGACCGTTGCCCAGATACAGCACCCGATCCGCCATGCCCGCGATCGCGGCATTGAGCGTGATCACAATGGTGGTGGTGTGCAGTTCACGATTGATCTGCTCGATAACCTCGAGCACGCGTTTGCCGGTTTGGTAGTCGAGCGCACCCGTGGGTTCGTCACACAACAACACGGCAGGGCGTTTGACAATGGCACGCGCAATCGCCACCCGCTGCTGTTCGCCGCCCGACAACTGCGACGGAAAATGATCTAGCCGGTCACCCAGCCCGACCAACTGCAGCGCCTCGGCAGCCAGCATCGGGTGTTCGGCGATATCGGTCACCAGCTCGACATTCTCGCGAACCGTCAAACTGGGCATCAGGTTATAGAACTGAAACACGAAGCCGACATGTTCGCGCCGGTAGCGGGTGAGATCCTCATCGCTGGCGCCGTTCAATTCATGGTCGACGAAATGCGCGCTGCCTGAGGAAGGGCGGTCGAGCCCGCCCAAGATGTTTAATAGTGTCGACTTGCCACTGCCCGATGGTCCGAGCAGAACGATGAATTCACCCGGATAAATGTCTAGGTCGATGTCTTGCAGCGCGCGGACTTCGTTATTACCGGTTCGATAGGTCTTGCAGAGCGCACGCGTCTGGAAGATTGGCGCGATACCCTGGCTCATAACGGTTCGCCGTTAATACTTGTTACCGTACAGCTCAGGGATTCCGGGGTCTATGGCAAAGAATTATCATTTATGAATCATCAGTAATTCCCCAGTGTTGAAGATTTCCGAAAACTCATTTGTGACGGGCATCAAATTGGTTGCCGCTTGCTGAGTCCGAGTTCGCTCTCTGCGATAATCCGCACCACATCAATAAAAACAAATCTCCGAGATGTGATTTCTGCAGCGATTACTTGTGCTGCTTTTGCTGCTAGTTGCTTCGTTCGTCCAGGCCAATGATCGTGTCATCGCGCGCGCCTATGTCGACGATCCCAGCGGTCAAATGTCGCTGGCCGAAGCGCAGCGTGCCACAGCAAAGCCCTTCACCGGTGTCCTCAGCCGAGGCTTCACCGCTTCCGCCACTTGGCTGAAGCTGTCCATAGCGGGTGAACCCGGGGCGCGCAAGGGTGACACGTGGATCGTGCGGATACGTCCGACTTACCTGGATGATCTTGAGCTGCATGACCCGAAAGATACATCAGGCCGAATTCGCAAAGCCGGCGACCATGTCGAATGGCGTGATGCGGAGGTCAAATCGCTCGGTCATGGTTTTGTTATTCCGGCATCTGCCGAGCCACGCGAGATCTGGATACGTGTCTCTACCACCAGCTCCAGTTTCATTCATGTGCAGGTCTGGTGGACAGTCTCACTGGTCTCGGCAACCAAGATGCCTTGCTGTTGGCAATTCAACATGAGTGCCAGCGCTACCAGCAAGAGCGGCTGCCACTGAGTCTGGCACTCATTCGTGCAACCGCATCGGGCCGCGACTCGCTGCCCACCGATCCGCATGGCGTCCAAATGCTGCAGCGTCATTTGGCGGGCGCGCTGTCCCGAACTGCGCGTCGGGCCGATGCGCTGTGTCGGCGTGAGGATGGCGCTTTCGCACTGGTTTTGCGAGCTACCGATCAGGTCAAAGGCCTGCAGGCAGCCCGAAGGATTCATGCGGCAGCTGCGCGTGAGCCTTTTTTAACTGCCACCTGCAAACAGAGTATTGCCCTTCTCATCGGCCTCGCCACATGCGGCGGTACGCTTTCTTCGCCAGAGGATCTACTGCAAGCCGCTGAGCGGGCACTTGGCAGAGCAGGGCAGGCTGGGCAAATGATCGTAATTGCCTGAGCCGAGGCACGCTCTCTGCGATAATCCGCATCAGATCAATAAAAACAAATTTCCGAGATGCGATTTCTGCAGCGATTCACTGTGCTGCTTTTGCTGTTTGCTGCTTCATTCGTTCAGGCTGATGACCGCATTATTTCGCGCGCCTATGTCGACGATCCCAGCAGTCAAATGTCGCTGGCCGATGCGCAGCGTGCCACAGCAAAGCCCTTCACCGGTGTCCTCAGCCGAGGCTTTACCGCTTCTGCCACTTGGCTACAGCTGTCCATAGCGGGTGACCCCGGCGCGCGCAGGGGCGACACGTGGGTGGTCCGGATACGTCCGACTTACCTGGATGATCTTGAGCTGCATGACCCGCTAGATACATCAGGCCGGGTGCGTAAAGCCGGTGACCACGTTGAGTGGCACGACGCTGAGATTAAGTCACTTAGCCACGGTTTTGTCATTCCGGCATCTGCCAAGCCACGCGAGATCTGGATACGCCTCTCGACCACCAGTTCCAGTTTCATTCATGTACAGGTGATGACGACAGAGGACTTTCAGCATGCGCGCCTGCTGCAGGAGATGGTGTACGGGCTAATGCTCGGCGTGTTGCTGCTGTTTTTTTTATGGGCAGTGCTGCACTGGGCGCATTGGCGCGAAACCATGATGGCGATGTTCAGCATCACCCAGCTGACGGCCATCATTTACGCTATGACGTTGGTCGGCTACAACCGGGTACTGTTCGGCGATCTGCTGTCGGCCATGACCATCGATACCCTATCCAACGTGGTCTTCTGCGGCTACGTGGTGGTTAGTTCGATCTTTCACTACTTCTTTTTGCGCGAGTTTCAACCAGCGCGGTGGTTGTTGCGATTGATTCCACTGCTGGCCGTGGCTGTGTTTGGTATTGTGTTTGTGTTAATCATGTCAGGTGAGGTTAGGCTGGCGATGCGCATCAACATGATGTCGGTCACCCTTTTGCCATTCCTGGTGCTCGCGACAGCTATCTCCTGCACGGTGGGGAAAACCGCGACTGAGGACGCCCAACCGCCCATCTCCAAGCGTGCTTTGATACTGTTTTACGTCTTGGTTAGCAGCGTTTTGGTCGTCGCAACTTCGCATGCGCTGGGCTTGTTCGATGCGCCTGAACTTAACCTGCACCTGTATCTGATCCACGGCATTTTGACGGGTGCTGTTTTGGTGACCTTGTTGCAGGTCCGAGCGCTTCGTAACGAGGCTTCGCGCAATCTAGCTATGTTGCGCGCCCAGACCTCAGCGCAACAAGTCGAAATCGAGCGGCAAAAGACGCAGCTGCAAAGCCGCTTCATGGAAATGCTGGCGCATGAGCTGAAGACCTCGCTGTCCGTATTGCATATGGTGTTCGGTACGCCTCAGCCGACCGGTGAGATGATTTCGCACGCTCGCGGAACCCTGCAGAGCATCAATGATCTGATTGATCGTTGTCTGTTGGTGGAAAAGTTCGAGGATGATCAGATCATTTCGCACTACGAATATTTCCGCATTGATGAGCTGGTTGAGGAGACATTGCACAAGTCAGCCGACCCGGCGCGCTTCGCGGTGTATCACGAAGAGCGAATCACCATTAAAACCGATCGACAGTTGCTGAAGTCAGTGGTTTCCAACCTGCTTGATAATGCGCTCAAGTACTCGCCACCCGGCAGCATGATTCAGTTACGGGTGCGGCAGGCAATGCAGGGGGGGCTGAGAGGTTGCGAGATCAGCGTAGAAAACGAGGTGGCCTTGCGCGCCGGTGTTGCGGTATTCCCGGACGAGGAACAGTTGTTTAAAAAATATTATCGTGCCGACGGCGCGCGTCGCCACTCGGGTTCGGGCCTGGGCCTTTATTTAGTGGCCAATTTTATGCGCTTGCTCGGCGGCGCAGTACGCTACGAGCGGCAAGAACTCTCAGTAAAATTTACAGTATGGTTGCCAAATTGAATATCACAGTCATTGAGGATCATGACGCCTTGCGCGCGGTGACCATGGAGGCACTGCGGCAGCAAGGTCATGAAGTGCAGGGAATCGACTGTGCCGAGGCGCTGGATGATGAGGCGGCCGGGTTTCATGCAAATATATTTGTCATTGATATCAACCTGCCCGGCGAAGACGGACTGTCATTGGCGCGTCGCATCCGCAAAGGCAACCCCGGTGCCGGGATCATCATGGCCAGTGGTCGCACCCAAGTAGACGATCGGATCGCTGGCTACGATAACGGTGCTGATGTGTATCTGCCGAAACCGGTTGCGGTGGAAGAGTTGCTGGCAGCGGTCACTGCGGTGCAACGACGTATTGAACTTGCCAAGTCACCATCCAGTAGTGGCGCGGTGGATGGCTTTGTAGTCGATTCCCGCGCAATGTTACTGAATGGGCCCAAAGGCTCCGTGGTGATCTCTCGCGCAGAACTGCGGATGCTATCGGCGTTCGCTACGAGTGTGGGCCAACAACTAGAGCACTGGCAGTTAATGGAAGCATTGGGTCAGCAACCGGATGATCTGCGCAAGGCCACGCTTGAAGTAAAAATGGTTCGTTTGCGCAAAAAGCTGTTCGAAGTCGGCGCGGAGCATCGTTGCATTCGCTCGATCCGCTTGGTGGGCTATCAACTGTGTATACCGCTGCAGATCATCTAAGTGATGCTATGTAGGTTTTTGTAGGTTACTTTATCTCCCCGACTCTAGCATGATCAACCCGCGAGTCAGCCTCGCGTTTGCGGCGAGCGGAATACCTCAATAAGGAAGATGCAATGAAGGAAACAACGCCAGAAGGAACCCTCTATATTGGCAGTGGTGTGATCGCCAAGGGGCGCTTGATGGTGCCAGCGGCGGCCACTGTGAATGGCACCGTAGAAGGCGAACTAAGCGCGCAAACCTTGCGTGTACTGAATTCCGGCGTGGTCAATGGCATTGCAACTGCCGAAGAGATTGTCGTCGCGGGTCGCATGGATCAATCGGCTACCGCAACGCGGCTGCTGGTGATTGAGGCGACGGGCGTCATGCATGGCCAGATCGCCTGTGGTGAACTCGAGATTCGCAAGGGCGGAGAACTGCACGGCAAGATCGAGATGCTCAACAACAAACGCTGATTCCCGATCATCGCTGCAGCCCAATACTGCAGCCAAAAAAGAATACGGGCGGACTTGTTAAGTCCGCCCGTTTTTATTGGTACTTATCGTGGCTGGTACCAGACGCCAGCGCCCATCCCATGCCGCATCAAGCGGCCCTCATGCACCAACTTGCGGAAATGCAGCTTCAGCGTATTTCGGTTACTGCCGGTGAGGCGAATCGCATCCGCCATCGTGACCCGGCCGTGTTCACGTGCCAAATTCACAATGTCCGACGATAGTTTGGGCAAGGCCGAGAAAATCTCTTTGTCACGCTCGAGGCGACTGAACAGCCGCCGCGCGTGATCAACCAGCGAGCTAAGGAAGAAGGCGGTCCAAGGCTCCCAGTGCGGGTTGGGGTTGTGAATACCCGCCAGCGTCCGATCTAGCGCCGTATAAAACGCATCACGGTCACGCTCAAGCTGTGCTTCCAACGAGGCATAGGCCACTTGCGAGTAGCCGCTCTGAAGTAGCAGCAAGCGGGTCAGCAGCAAGCCCATGCGCGCATTACCGTCCTGGTAGGGGCGAATCGCATGGAAACCGGCAATGAACGCTGCAATGGTCAACAATGGGTGTTGCGTTGGGTGTTCTCTTTCACCCTGCAGCCATTCCAGCAGGCCTCTCAGCTTTGCGGGGGCCTCTAGGGGGTTTGCGCCCGGTAATTGCGAGCGAGCGCCTGTGTCCGGGTTATTGAACGAACGGTGGTTGGCGGACGCCTTGTATTTACCGGCATGCCAGACATCCTTCTTGCTGTGCTTGAGCAGAGTGCGATGCAGTTCGTGCAAATCCTCTTCAGTCAATTTGCGTGAAGGCACCAGACCCAGCACACAATTCAGGGCTTCGTAGTAGCCAGCGGCTTGTTCTTCATCCGCGTTAAACACGCGCACTTGGCCTGCCTGGCTGACCAGTAGTGCCTCAATCTCGTTATCTGCCAGCGGCTCGGCGCTGAAATCATCGATACCCGTTGCTAGCTCGGCTTGGCCGAGCATATCAAGCAGTTCTGCATCGGTATCGGTCTCTGCCTCCAACGCAGCAATGGGCTCAGCGGCCGAATTTAATGCCTCCTGCGCACCCATTCGGTATTTCAGCATGCCCAGCACATGGCGTACCTCGCCATCGGACAGCACCACAGAGCCGAGACGCACACCCGCTGCGACGCTCTCCATGGTCGCGACCTGCCTCAGCGCGAGCAAGCGTGCTGGCGAGAGGTTGTTCATGGCCCTTAACGCCCCCTTATGCTCGTGAATCTGAGCAATCAGCGAAACGCTGAGGGCAGAAATGGGTAATGTCGGGGGCAAAATCATGATTCCAATATTCCATCCATTAGCGACGCACTGGTTGTCGACACCAAGTCCAAGAGGTTTAACCGCGGCCAACAGGATGAAGGCCGCCGCCGCTTTTGGGGCATCCCGAATTAATCGGGATTTGAGCCGCCGGACGGCAAGAATAATCTGAATTGCGTTCCAGCGATACGCCTGCCGAATTGGCAAGCCCCGAAAAATAACTCTTTGAAAATCTAAAGAAAATGGTTTAAATATTGGATTTCGAACACTACCCATTAATGCCATTTTTGGGCCGATTGGGTTGCCGCTACACCCAATCGGGTAAACCAGAATATCGCCGAGCGCATTATCAGGTGATTTTCAGAGGTTATTCTTTACCCATAATTACCTATTATTTCGATGCTAAATTGGCAAATAATAATTTGTTAATTTTTATGGCGATTTCGGGTTGGTCTGTTGGCCGCTTTATCTGCCCATTACTAGGCCAATTTTCCTGCGCCTTTCTTACTGCCGAAATTGGGTGGTAATTTTATTCATTCTTTTATCCAATCCTGCCCCCTGATTGGGGAGGGACTATACCCAATTTTGCGAAAAATGCTTGTTAGATATAAAAAACATACCAATACGGGTTTTTTTGCATTAAAAACCAAAATTTTTAGTTGAGGTAAGCGTCGCATCCAGCTGGCAATTGCCAGGGCTACAAGGCGTCAAAACTCACACCTTTTTACGCATCCAAATCGACCTGATTTTTCACCCATTAATTGCCTATTTTTTGGGTAAATTTTGTAGGATTTCGTAGGTTAAAAAAGATGTCTTCTGGCTAAACTCTGGCCCAGAAATTCCGAAGAAAACATAGGAATTTCAACGCTTTTCAGGGGATTAGTGAGATGACGAGTCGGGTGTCCGACCAAACGCGGTGCGCTGGGTTACCAGCCGCATTGAAGGCATTGAAATCGGGACTGCAAATTGCGCTGTTTGGGGCCGCAATTACAGGTGGTTTCGTGCCCTCAACGCATGCTCAAAACCCACCCCTAACAGAGGCGGAACTGGGCGTTGGTGGCACCCTTCGCAACGAGGTCGAGCGATCGCTCACGACCCCAATACTTCCAAAAATTGAACCTAAATCCGGGCCAGATGGCTCTGCGGAGAAAAAAGCCAAAGGCGAGACCATGGTGGTCTCGAAGTTCCGGTTTGTCGGCAACACACTGCTCTCCGACAGCGCATTAAATCGCGCGGTTGCGCCGTATATCGGGCGTCCGGTTGACTTCGAAGATCTGCAAAACGCAGCTGCTTTAGCCGCATTGGCGTATCGCGATCGCGGATTTCTTGCGACGGTCAGTATTCCGCGTCAAGAGATTGATGAAGGTGTGATCACCTTGCGTGTGGCTGAAGCACGCTACGGCGGCGCGAAGCTGGATCCGACATCCGATGGCCGTATCAATTCCGAGCTGATTCTCGATCGCATAGAACGTGCGATGAAACTCGAGAAAGCAGTGAACACCAATGTGCTGGATCGCACCGTCTTGCTGCTTAATGACTTGCCAGGTGCTTCGGTTCAAGCTGGTTTGGCTGAAGGGCAGTCCGAGGGCGAGACGCAGGTGGTGCTGCAATCGCGACACAAGCCGGTACTGACCGGCAGTCTTGGCATCGATCAGCACGGCTCCGTCAGCACGGGTGAGCAGCGCGAGTTAATGGAGCTTGCGCTGAATAGCCCGACCGGTCGAGGTGAGCAACTCACCTTGTCACTGATGCATTCCGAGGGGACGCGTTTTGGGCGCGCGGGATTCTCGATGCCTATCGGCTTGGACGGCGTCCGCGCCGGCTTTAATGCCAGTCGCATTGACTATCGGGTGATCGGTGGCCCCCAAGCGCTCTCGAATCTCACCGGCCAGTCCAGCAGCGCATCAGCAGATGTCTCCTATCCGGTGGTCCGGAGTCAGCAAGGCAACCTGTACGTCAGCGGTAGCTACACCGCCAAATGGTTCGAGAACTTCGCCAACCAGATCGTGTCGCGTAGCTATGGGACTCAAGTTGGGGCAGTTTCGATGTTGGGTAACTGGCTCGACAACTGGCTCATCAGCGGCGCGAACAACCAGGTATCGGCAAGTGCCAGTCTTGGACGCTTGGAATTCAATGACGAGCAGAGCAGGTTGACTGATATCGCGAGTACGCGAATGGAGGGTATGTACCGAAAACTTAATGTGAGCGTTTCACGTAGTCAGTCCATGCTAGATGGGTGGATGTTTTACACCAGTGCGAGTGCGCAAGAGGCGTCTCGCAATCTCGACTCATCAGAAAAGTTTTTTGTTGGCGGTGCTTCTGGCGTACGGGCATATCCCACCAGTGAGGGCGGTGGTAGCTCGGGGCAGTTGCTTCAGGTTGCACTACGAAAGCGTTTTTCCAACGGTATCGAACTGCGAATGTTCCGCGACGAGGGGCGCGTGCAACAAACCATCGATCCCTATCCAGGTAATCCAACACCCGACATCCTTCGCTACAGTGGTGGTGGCCTTGCGATGATCGCCAATCTGCCGCGTAACTTGACGGTGAGTATGGTGTGGTCCCGTCGTATTGGGGATAACCCCAATCCCTTGCTCAACTCCTCGGGCGATAGAGTTGACCAAGATGGCACCAAGCATCTTGATCGCTTTTGGCTGGCGGCATCGATAACGTTCTGAATGATGATGCTTCCGCGTCTTCTGACGACATCGCTGATCCGTACCTGTTTCGCCGCGCTAACCGCGCTGACGGTTTGCGTCGGCACGGCACATTCCGAGCCTGCTGCCAACCAGTTGCCGAGTGGTGGTGCAGTCGTCGCCGGTAGCGCTGCAATCTCGCAAAGTGGTACTCCACAAGCCCCCGTGATGACGGTTCAGCAGAACAGTGACCGTGCCATCGTCAACTGGAACAACTTCAACATTGGTCGTGACGCGAGTGTGGTCTTCAAGCAGCCCGATGCCAGCTCGGCGATTTTGAATCGTGTGCTCGACGGTAACCCAAGCCAGATCTTCGGCAACCTGCAATCGAACGGTCAGGTATTCCTGATGAACCCGTCGGGCGTCTGGTTCGGTAAAGACGCCAGCGTTGATGTCGGCGCCTTGTTCGCCACCACCCACTCCATATCCAATGATCGTTTCATGTCGGGGGTTATGCGTTTTGAACGCAATGGCGCCACCGGCACGATTCTCAATGCCGGATCGATCGCCGCAAAACTCGGCGGCTACATTGCACTACTCGCACCCGAGGTACGAAACGACGGCGTACTAATTGCACAGTCCGGCAGCATCATGCTTGCAGCAGGTGAGGCCACCACCCTGAACTTTGACCCCGCGAATAGCAGGGTTGATTTGTTGGTCGAACCATCACGCGTTAACGCGTTAATCGAAAACCGCAAACTCGTCAAAGCACCCGATGGCAAAGTGATCGTATCGGCTCAGGCCTATAACGACATTGCTTCGGGCGTGATCAAGAACAGCAGCGAGATCGTCGCTACCGGCATTCAAAGCATCGGCGGAAAAATCGTCCTGGGTGCTTCGACCGAAGTCACCAGTAGCGGTACTCTCGATGCCAGCTCGCATGTGGCTGATGCCGGCAGTGTCCGCATTCATGCCGACACCGTCAGCAACAGCGGCGTGATCAATGCAAGCAGTGATGCGCTGAATGGTAAAGGCGGTGAAGTCATCATCACCGGTCGCGACATTGCGTTGAACGATACCGCCAGCATTCTTGCTAACGGCACCACCGGTGGCGGCAAAGTTTTAGTCGGTGGTGATTGGCAAGGCAGTGGCGATCTGCCACAAGCAACCAAAGTCACGATGGGTGATCGCGCCACGATTGATGCCAACGCAATTCACTCGGGTGATGGCGGTAAGGTGGTGTTGTGGAGTGATGTTAATAACCCGAATGCCATCACAAAAGTTGGCGGCACCATTAATGCTAATGGTGGCGATCTATCGGGGAATGGGGGAAACATTGAAACCTCCGGTAATCGCGTGCTCATCGATGGAATTCGTACTAGTGCGGGCGCTAGGGCAGGTCGTGTCGGTCTATGGCTGAT
>VGHX01000045.1 GCA_016868055.1 Betaproteobacteria bacterium | reverse complement strand
GAGTATGCGCTAACTGACTTGCTCCGGCGCCCGAACGTCAGTTATCATGCGCTGATGTCTTTAACAGGGGCTGATGGTCGCCGTTTTGACAACCCTCAAGTGGCCTCAGACGTCGCCGCCCAGGTAGAGATTCAAGTCAAGTACGCGGGCTACATCGATCGGCAGGCGAAAGAGGTCGAACGCCACGAGCACTACGAGCATCTCAAGCTTCCTGCTGACCTGGATTACCACGCAGTGCCCGCCTTATCCATGGAAGTCCGGCAGAAGCTCAACCAGTTTAAACCGGAGACATTAGGACAAGCCTCTCGCATTGCCGGGGTAACGCCAGCCGCAATATCTCTGCTACTTATTCACCTGAAGAAGCGCGGCCTGAGATCGATCGAACTCGCAGAGCCGGGCAAGAGCGCGGCGTGAATGACAGAGCAATCAATGACGCTGCAAGCGCAGCTCGAGCGGGGCGCAGGCGAGCTGGGTGTGAATTTGCCCGAGACGGGTCAGCAGCAACTGCTCGCGTATTTGTCTTTGCTACAAAAATGGAATGCCGTATACAACCTGACCGCGGTACGCGACTCGCAGCAGATGCTGACGCATCACCTGCTCGATTGTCTGGCCGCGCTGCATGCTTTCGCCGGCGCGCAGCGCGTCTTGGATGTTGGCTCGGGCGGGGGCCTACCCGGGTTGGTGATCGCGATCTGGGCGGCCTACGCCGCGCCCGCGATGAAGATAGATTTGATCGATACCGTTCACAAGAAAACAGCTTTTTTAACGCAGGTGAAATCCGAGCTCAATCTGAGCAATGTCACTGTTCACTCCGGGCGTGTCGAGCAACTCAGCGTAGCGCAAGGTTTCGACATCATCACCTCGCGCGCATTTGCGTCGCTCGCCGATTTCGCCACTTGGAGCGGCCATCTGCTCAGAGATGGTGGCAGGCTAGTGGCGCTGAAGGGGCCGTCGTTCGAGGAGGAGCTGAAGGCGCTGCCCGGCAACTGGCGGATCGAGCAGACCGAACGGTTGCATGTGCCGCAAGTTGTTGGCGAGCGTTACCTGATTACCTTGACCAGAGCCGATGAAAACTGCAGCTAATTCAACATCCAATGTCATGGCAAAAGTTTTTTGCATTGCCAATCAAAAAGGCGGTGTCGGCAAGACCACCACCGCGGTCAATCTTGCTGCCGGCCTTGCTGCGCTGAACAAGCGCGTGCTTTTGGTCGACCTTGACCCGCAGGGTAATGCCACCATGGGCGCGGGCGTCGACAAAGCACATCTCGAGCGTTCGGTCTATCAGGTCCTGCTTGGGATGGAAAGTTTGCGAGACGCATTGCAAAAATCCGAGAGTGGAAATTTCGATGTGTTGCCCGCCAACCGCGACTTGGCCGGCGCCGAGATAGAAATGGTCGAGCTCGAACAGCGTGAGCTACGTTTACGACAAGCCTTGTTGGATGTCGAAGCCGACTATGATTTCGTGTTGATCGATTGCCCCCCCGCGCTATCGATGCTCACGCTGAACGGCTTGTGCGCCGCGCATGGAGTGGTGATTCCGATGCAATGCGAGTACTACGCGCTTGAGGGCTTGTCCGATCTGGTCAACACCATAAAAATCGTTCACGCCAAGATGAATCCGGATTTAAAAGTGATCGGGCTGTTGCGCGTGATGTTTGACCCGCGCATGATGTTGTCGCAGCAGGTGTCGATTCAGCTCGAAAAACATTTCGGCGAAAAAGTATTCAAGACCATCATCCCGCGCAATGTGCGCCTGGCCGAGGCGCCCTCGTATGGCATCCCGGGTGTGATATTTGATCCCGCTTCTAAGGGTGCGCAGGCCTACACCAGCTTCGGCAAAGAATTGGTGGCCCGTATCGCCGCGCTCTAGTGCTGTCCAGTCGCGGCTTTAAGTTTGCCCACGCCGAACCTCTGGCCCAAGGTAAATCCCCACCGTAAAACCAAATCATCTTTCACGCAGTTCATATCGCCATGATTAACAAAAAACCCAAAGGCTTGGGCCGCGGCCTTGATGCATTGTTGGGGGGCTCTGCCAGTTTCACCGAGGACGCGAGCAGCACGGCAAGCGCCACTGCTTCGTTACCCGTTGAAGTGCTGCAAGCAGGCAAGTACCAACCGCGCAGCAAGATGGACGACACGGCGCTGCGCGAGCTCGCAGATTCGATACGCGCCCAAGGCGTGCTGCAAGCCATCCTGGTGCGACCAATTAGCGGCGCCAAGTCCGGTGTCACGCATGAAATCATCGCTGGCGAGCGCCGGTTTCGCGCAGCAAAAATGGCTGGCTTGGCTGAGGTGCCGGTGTTGGTGCGTGAGGTGGATGATCAGGCCGCCGCTGCCATGGCCCTCATCGAAAACATGCAGCGCGAAGACCTTAATCCGATCGAGGAGGCGGCTGGCGTGCAGCGCCTGATCGAAGAATTCAAATTCACTCATGAGCGAGCCGCCGAGGCCGTCGGCCGATCACGCAGCGCCGTGTCCAATTTATTAAGGCTATTGAATCTGGCCAAGCCTGTGCAGGCAATGCTTATGGCGGGTGAGCTGGACATGGGGCACGCGCGCGCGCTGCTGGCGGTGGATGCGGCCACCCAGATCGTGCTGGCTAACCAGATTACCGCGAAAAAGCTCTCTGTACGAGAAGCCGAAAAAATGGTCACTCGCGCCAGCATGAGCCGAAAAGATGGTAAACCTCCTGCAAAATCCGGTAAATCTCGCGATTTACTGAGATTGGAGGAGTCTCTCTCAGATGCGCTGGCGACCACGGTCAGCATCAAGCTTGGGGCGCGTCAAAGCGGCGAGGTCGTGATCAGCTTCTCCAGTCTGGACCAGCTCGATCAGATTACCGGCCTGCTGCACCACAGGACGAATTAAGCCAGATAGCCACGGCGCGCTTATCAAATCAAAAACAATCGCATCCAAGGCCAACACGGCCAGCAGCGTCCCAAGAGATAAGCCCTGACGCCGAAGCTTGAAAAACCTGAGGTGGTTTGACGGAAATCTTCGATAGCCCCTATAATCGCGGGCTTTGGACGTGGGAATGCAGATGCAGGCGCCCGGCCTGTTGTGCGTTTGCGGGATTCCCTCTCACAACCCCCCATTATGCTGCGCCTAGTCGCGATTCAGATCACCGCCACAATTGCGGTCGCGTTACTGGCGGGCGTCTGGAGTGGCATTAATGCGTTCAGTTCCGCGTTACTGGGTGGATTGTGTTGCGTGGTACCAAACGGCTTGTTTGCGATGTACTTAAATCATCGCGCGAAGAATATTGAGTCGATGTCGCCGAGAACATTTTTTTTCGGCGAGTTTGCGAAAATCGCGCTAACGGTAGCTTTGCTGAGTGCTATCGCTTACTGGTACCTCGATCTACATTGGTTGGCGATGTTGTTGGCATTCTTCGTCGCGCTCAAGAGTTACGCAGTTATGTTGTTCAGACACTGAAATGGCAAAGGACATGATCACTGAGGGCGTCAACCACGCACCGACACCGGCAGAGTACATTCTGCACCACCTCGGGCACCTGTCGACCAAGCACCAGGAGAACATCATTGATCTCACCGTGCTCAATATCGACACAGTGTTTTGGTCAGTGCTTATGGGCGTAGTTTCGCTGGCACTGATGGTTGCCGCTGCCCGCCGCGCTACCTCTGGCGTGCCTGGTCGTTTTCAGGCGGCGGTTGAAATGGTGTTTGAAATGGTCAACGACCAAGCCAAAAACATCGTGCATGGTGATCGTACTTTCATTGCCCCGCTAGCCTTGACCGTGTTTGTTTGGGTGTTGCTGATGAACTCGCTCGACTTTTTGCCGGTCGATCTGTTCGCTGCCATCTTCCGCTTATTTGATGTCGAGCCGCATTTCCGAATCGTTCCCACTGCCGACCTGAACTGCTCGCTCGGCATGGCGATCGGCGTGCTCTGTCTCATGCTTTATTACAACCTCAAGATCAAAGGTCTTGGCGGCTTTATTCACGAATTATTTTGTGCACCTTTTGGCTCGCATCCGGCGTTGTGGCTGGCCAACTTTGGTTTGAACTTGATCGAGTTCGTCGCGAAAACCGTGTCGCTGGGTATGCGACTGTTCGGCAATATGTACGCCGGCGAGTTGCTATTCCTGTTGATCGCTTTGCTGGGCTCCACGGCGACTTGGTGGGGCTTTGGTCTGCATGTGCTGGCGGGTTCTGTATGGGCCATTTTCCACATACTGATTGTTGTTCTTCAGGCGTTCATTTTCATGATGCTGACGCTCGTGTATATCGGGCAGGCGCATGAAGGACACTGATTGATCTGGTCGCTTCATTCACTTTTCAACATTGACTATCTAAAGGAGTCTTTATGAGTAACGTCGGTCTGGTTGCCCTTGCCTGTGGACTGATCATCGGCTTGGGCGCGAATGGCGCTTGTATTGGCATCGGTATCATGGGTGGCAAGTTCATCGAGGCGGCAGCACGCCAGCCTGAGCTCATGAACAGCCTGCAGACCAAGATGTTCTTGCTGGCTGGTCTGATTGACGCAGCGTTCCTGATCGGCGTCGGCTTGGCGATGATGTTCACTTTCGCAAACCCGTTCTCGGGCTGATTTGCGGAACGTTGGATCATCACACTCGGGAGGCGCGGTGCGCCTCTCCGGTAACCACCGTTAGAGAGAAGATCACGTGAACCTGAACGCAACGCTGTTCGCGCAGCTCGTTGTTTTCTTTATCTTGGCGCTGTTCACCATGAAGTATGTGTGGCCACCGCTGATGAAGGCACTCGACGAGCGCGCTAGCAAAATATCCGAAGGCTTGGCGGCTGCCGAGCGAGGCAAGCACGAACTGGCTGTCGCTGAGAAGCGGGTCCAGGTCGAGCTGCAGCAAGTGCACGAGGAAAGCAGTCGACGCATCGTCGACGCTGAGCGACGCGCCGCCGAAATTATCGAAGAGGCCAAGCGCACTGCGTCCTCGGAGGCAGCCGGAATTATTGAGGCTGCTCGGCACGACGCTGCGGCAGAGGCAATTCGTCTGCGCGACGCGCTGCGCAATGATGTTGCCGCGCTTGCCGTAAAGGGCGCTGAGCAAATCTTGCGGCGCGAGGTGAATGCCTCGGCGCATGCCGAATTGCTTGAACAACTCAAAGCCGAGCTGTAGCCATGGCGGAACTCGCAACTATCGCCCGTCCTTACGCTGAGGCCCTGTTTCGAATCGCGCGTTCGTCCGACCTCAATGCTTGGGCAGACTCGCTGTCCGTCATGGCGCAGGTAGCTGCTGTGCCCGAGGTTGGTGCAATGGCGCGCGACCCGCGAGTGCCGCGCGAACTCATCACCAAGACGTTTCTTGATGCGGTGAAAGCCAACGTGGGTGCCGAGGCCAAGAACCTGCTCGAAATGCTGGTTGAAAATGGTCGTCTGTCGCTGTTACCTGCGATCGAGCATCATTTCCACGATCTGAAGAACGCCTACGAGAGCACAGCCGACGCCGAGGTGCTCACCGCGTTTCCGATGAGCGAGGAGCAACTGGCCTCGCTGCTGTCAGTCCTCGAAAAGAAATTCGGTAGAAAACTCAAGCCGACTGTGTCTGTTGACCCGCAGCTGATTGGCGGCGTGCGCGTCACCGTCGGTGATGAGGTGCTTGATCACTCAGTCAGTGCGCGTCTGGAGCGTATGCATACCGCGTTAGTGGCCTGAGTAACGACTTCACTATTTCATGTAATGGCGAGACTGATGCAGCACCGGTCTCCAACAATCAGGAGTTAACATGCAAGTCAACCCGTCCGAAATCAGCGAGCTGATCAAGAGCCGGATCCAAGGCTTGGGCGCTGGTGCAGAGATCCGCAACCAAGGCACAGTGATCTCGGTAACCGATGGCATCTGCCGCATTCATGGCCTATCCGATGCGATGCAAGGCGAGATGTTGGAGTTCCCCGGCAATACCTTCGGCTTGGCGCTCAATCTCGAGCGTGACTCGGTTGGCGCGGTTATTCTCGGCGGCTACGAGCATATTTCCGAAGGCGATACTGTCAAGTGTACGGGTCGTATTCTCGAAGTGCCGATCGGCCCGGAGATGCGCGGCCGCGTCGTCAATGCTTTGGGTCAGCCGATCGACGGCAAGGGCCCGATCGCAACCAAACTGACGGCACCGATCGAAAAAATCGCCCCCGGCGTTATTGCGCGTCAGTCTGTCTCGCAGCCATTGCAAACCGGCTTGAAGGCGATTGACTCAATGGTGCCGATTGGTCGTGGTCAGCGCGAACTGATCATTGGCGACCGTCAGACGGGCAAGACCGCGGTCGCGATTGACACCATCATTAACCAAAAGGGCCAGGACTGTACTTGCATTTACGTTGCAATCGGCCAGAAAGCGTCGTCGATCAAAAACGTTGTGCGTGCGCTCGATGAACATGGCGCGCTCGACTACACCATCGTCGTGGCCGCATCGGCCTCCGAATCAGCCGCGATGCAATATGTGGCTGCCTACTCAGGCTGCGCCATGGGCGAGTACTTCCGCGATCGCGGTCAAGACGCGCTAATTATTTATGATGATTTGTCCAAGCAAGCAGTGGCTTATCGTCAGGTATCGCTGCTACTGCGTCGCCCACCGGGCCGCGAGGCTTTCCCTGGCGACGTGTTTTATCTCCACTCCCGTCTACTCGAGCGTGCCGCGCGCGTAAATCCCGAGTATGTCGAGGCGTTCACGCATGGTGAGGTAAAAGGCAAGACCGGATCATTGACCGCGCTACCTATCATTGAAACACAGGCCGGTGACGTGTCGGCCTTCGTCCCGACCAACGTGATCTCGATTACGGATGGCCAGATCTTCTTGGAGACCTCGCTGTTCAACTCCGGCATTCGCCCCGCGATTAACGCAGGTATTTCGGTGTCGCGCGTCGGTGGCGCAGCGCAAACCAAAATCATCAAGGGTTTGTCGGGCGGTATCCGTACTGACCTCGCGCAGTACCGTGAATTGGCCGCGTTTGCGCAGTTTGCGTCCGATCTCGATGACGCTACCCGCAAGCAGCTGGATCGCGGCGCACGGGTTACCGAGCTGCTGAAGCAGCCGCAGTACACGCCGCTGCCAGTGTCATTGATGGCGGTGTCACTGTTCGCGGTGAACAAAGGTTTTCTGGACGATATCGAGGTCAAGGAAGTGCTCGGCTTCGAGCATGACATGCACAAGTTCTTGCAGACCAGTCACGCCGAACTGCTCAAGCGTATCGAGGACACCAAGCAGTTGTCCAAAGAGGACGAAGCGGTTCTGATGTCTGCGATTACCGAATTCAAAAAGACATTCTGATCTCGACCGAGGAGCAAGCGTAATGGCTGCAGGTAAAGAGATTCGCGGTAAGATCAAAAGCGTGGAGAACACGAAGAAGATCACCAAGGCCATGGAAATGGTCGCCGCTTCCAAGATGCGCAAGGCGCAGGAAAGGATGCGCTCTGCGCGTCCTTACAGCGAAAAGATCCGGACTGTATCGGCGCATTTGGCGCAAGCCAATCCCGAGTACACCCATCCGTTTCTGGTCAAGCACGAAAAAAGCAAGAAAATCGGCATCATCATGGTCACTACCGACAAGGGTTTGTGTGGTGGCCTGAATACCAATGCGTTGCGTTTGGCTACCCAGCAAATGAGATCGTACGAGGCCGCAGGTAACCAGATCGAGACCGTATGTATCGGCAATAAAGGTCTCGGGTTCATGAATCGTATTGGTGCCAAGGTGGTGTCGCACGCAGTCAATATGGGCGACACACCGCGCCTCGAGCAGCTGATCGGGCCAGTCAAGATCATGCTTGACGCTTACGATGACGAGCAGCTTGATGCGGTTTACATCTGCTACACCCGGTTCATCAACACCATGAAACAAGAGCCGGTGTTCGAGCAGCTTCTGCCGCTCACTGGCGACAAAATGGAGCCGGTAAATAGCTATAGCTGGGATTACTTGTACGAGCCGGATGCCAAGTCGGTGATTGATGAGCTGTTACTGCGTTATGCCGAAGCATTGGTGTACCAAGCTGTGGTCGAAAATATGGCGTCGGAGCAGTCAGCGCGGATGGTTGCAATGAAAGCTGCAACCGATAACGCCGGCAATGTCATCGGTGAGCTGAAGCTGGTCTATAACAAGACGCGACAGGCGGCGATTACCAAAGAGCTGTCCGAGATCGTAGCGGGTGCGGCTGCGGTGTAAGGCGCAGAGCAACGCGCTGCGTGAGGCAAAAGAATTTTAGTTAGCAAAGATTTTCCAAATTCATCATTAAAGGAAGAACGAACATGGCTGAAGGCAAAATCGTTCAGTGTATTGGTGCGGTGGTTGACGTCGAGTTTCCGCGTGATGCCATGCCGAAGATTTATGACGCGCTGAAAATGGATGGCTCCGAGTTGACGCTCGAGGTGCAGCAGCAGCTCGGTGACGGTATTGTCCGCACTATCGCGCTGGGCTCCTCGGATGGTCTGCGTCGTGGTGTTTCGATTCGCAATACCGGTGCGCCAATCACAGTGCCGGTTGGACAAGCTACCCTGGGCCGCATCATGGACGTGTTGGGTAACGCGATTGATGAGCGCGGTGCGGTGAGCATGTCTCACGCAGCATCGATCCACCGTGCGGCCCCTGCCTATGACGAACTATCGCCATCGCAAGAGCTGCTCGAAACCGGCATCAAGGTGATTGACCTTGTTTGCCCGTTTGCGAAAGGCGGTAAGGTTGGCTTGTTCGGCGGCGCGGGTGTAGGTAAGACCGTGAACATGATGGAGCTGATCAACAACATCGCGAAAGCGCACTCGGGCTTGTCGGTGTTTGCAGGGGTCGGTGAGCGTACTCGTGAAGGTAATGACTTCTATCACGAGATGATCGAGGCTGGCGTTGTCAACACCGAAGACTTTACCAAGTCCAAAGTGTCGATGGTGTATGGCCAGATGAACGAGCCACCAGGTAACCGTCTGCGCGTGGCGCTAACCGGCCTCACCATTGCCGAGTCATTCCGTGACGAAGGCCGTGACGTGTTGTTCTTCGTGGATAATATTTATCGTTACACGTTGGCGGGTACTGAGGTGTCAGCTTTGCTTGGTCGTATGCCCTCTGCGGTGGGTTACCAGCCAACGCTGGCAGAAGAGATGGGCCGCTTGCAAGAGCGCATTACCTCGACCAAGGTTGGGTCGATTACCTCGATTCAGGCCGTGTACGTGCCGGCGGATGACTTGACCGATCCATCGCCAGCAACCACCTTTGCTCACCTTGACTCCACCGTCGTGTTGTCGCGTGATATTGCGGCGCTGGGTATTTATCCTGCGGTGGATCCGCTTGATTCTACTTCCCGTCAGCTGGACCCGAACGTGGTGGGCCCAGATCACTACTACACCGCGCGCGCCGTTCAGGGTACGCTGCAACGCTACAAAGAGCTGCGCGACATTATCGCGATTCTCGGTATGGACGAGCTCGCACCGGAAGACAAATTGGTCGTAGCCCGCGCGCGCAAGATGCAGCGTTTCTTGTCACAGCCTTTCCACGTCGCTGAAGTGTTTACCGGCGCACCGGGTAAATATGTGCCGCTGAAGGAAACCATCAAGGGCTTCAAGATGATCGCGTCGGGCGAGCTTGACCATTTGCCCGAGCAGGCGTTCTACATGGTGGGCACGATTGACGAGGCCATCGATAAAGCGAACAAGATGCAGTAAGACCGATTCCCCGCCACCGTGTGGCGGGGTCGTTATGCCGAACGGTAACCTGCATCGACACTTGATAAAGACTTTTCATGGCAAACACCATTCACGTTGACGTCGTCTCTGCAGAGGAACAGATTTATTCCGGCCCCGCAGAATTTGTCGCACTGCCCGGCGAGGCCGGGCAACTCGGTATTTACCCAAGACACACGCCGTTGATTACCCGCATCAAGCCAGGCGCGGTGCGTATCCGCGTGCCGGGCCAGGAAGAGGAAGAATTCGTATTTGTCGCCGGCGGCGTGCTTGAGGTACAGCCGAATGCGGTCACTGTGCTGGCTGATACGGCAATCCGTGGCAAAGACCTCGACGAAGCCAAGGCAAATGAAGTCAAGAAAATGGCGGAAGAGGCACTGGTGAATCAAAAATCCGAAATTGATTACGCCGTGGCGCAAGCCGAGCTGGCGATTGCGGTGGCACAGCTTGCAGCGATCCAACGCCTCCGCGAAAAACGCGGACATTAAACCACGGCGGTTCCGCGAGGGATCTGCTTAATCGTTCGCGCCGGAGTAGACTGACATCCGGCAACCCACTCAGCAGACTGAACGAAGTCAAGTGACTCCAAAAAAGCAGCGCCAGCTGCTTTTTTTAATGCTGATCCGCCCACTGCGCAGAACGGGCAATCGCGCGCTGCCATACATCGAGTCGCGCATGACGCTCGGCAGGTGACATTTTTGGCTCGAAGCGATGTTCTTCTTTCCACTGCGCTGCGATCTCATCCTGAGAGGCCCAGTACCCAACACCCAGCCCGGCGAGATAGCCCGCACCGAGCGCAGTAGTTTCGGTCACCTCCGGTCTCACGACCGGCACACCCAGGATGTCTGCCTGGAACTGCATCAGCAGATTGTTGCGTGACGCGCCACCATCCACACGAAGCTCTCGCAACGGCGTCGCTGAATCTTTCTGCATCGCTGTAAGCACATCCGCCGTTTGGAAGGCGACGCCTTCCAGCGCCGCCCGCGCTATATGGCCCGCCTGAGTGCCGCGTGTGATGCCGAGCATGGTGCCACGCGCATACGCGTCCCAGTGTGGGGCACCGAGACCGGAAAACGCTGGCACAAAAGTGACACCATCGCTATCCGGCACCGATGCTGCCAGCGTTTCTACATCGTTTGAGCTCTTGACGATTCCCAGCCCGTCTCGCAGCCATTGCACCGTCGCGCCGCCCATGAACACACCACCTTCAAACATGTAATCCGTACGATGCGGCAATTCATGGCCCGTGGTCCAGCCAACGGTGGTGAGCAGCTGGTTGTGCGACTCCATCGCGGAGCCGGTATTCATCAAGATGAAGCAGCCTGTGCCATAAGTGCTCTTCACCATGCCGGGCTGGTAACACGCTTGACCATAGGTCGCCGCTTGTTGATCGCCAGCGATGCCGGCAATAGGAATCGCCGCGCCGAAAATGGCCGGATTGGTATGCGCTGCGACGCCACTGCTCGGCACCACCGTCGGAAGTACTGCGCGCGGAATTCGTAGCAGGGACAGGATCTCATCATCCCAATCGAGGGTGTGAATGTTGAACAGCGTCGTGCGCGAGGCATTACTGGTGTCGGTGATATGAGCACCCGACAATTTGAAAATCAGCCAGGCATCCACTGTGCCAAACGCCAACTCGCCACGCTCTGCACGCGCGCGCGCGCCGGGCACATGGTCCAGTAACCATCGCAACTTGGTGCCGGAAAAATAGCCATCGATCACCAAGCCTGTCTTACTACGAAACAGTTCGCTCTTGCCATCAGCACGCAGTGAATCGCAAAAAGAAGCGGTACGCCGATCCTGCCAAACGATGGCATTCGCTACGGGTTCGCCGGTCGAGCGGTCCCACAGCACGGTAGTTTCGCGCTGGTTTGTAATACCGATGGCAGCGATGTTGGCAGCGCTGAGGGAATGCTCACGCAAAACTTGCTGTGTCACTTCAAGTTGCGACTGCCAGATCTCATTGGCATCGTGTTCGACCCAGCCCGGGTTGGGGAAAATTTGCCGAAACTCTTTCTGCGCAATACCGTGAATGCGACCCAACCGATTGAATAGAATGGCACGCGAACTGGTGGTGCCTTGATCAATCGCCAAGATGAATGACTCTGCCATATCTACCTCCGCTGTTTTCAGTAGACGCCGAACGAATCACGCTCAGCGGCTATTGAAAACCGTGTTGGAAAAAATGCGCGGACTAGCCGCGCATCTAAAGGTTTAATCGTAGTCACGCAGAGCGTCGCCGGTTGGGCGACGCTCTTCGTAGCAGTCGATTACTTCACGCGACCTTCTTTCCACGCTTGCAACAGCTTCTCGTAAGCGATGGTTTCGCCTTTAGGTTTCTCGTTGGCGAGCTTCTTCCAAGGTGCGTTCGTATCAGACAGCCACGTGTTAGGATCGCTCTTGTCGTTCAGCTTCGGTGGGCAGTTCTTCATGCCCGAGCGCTGCAGACGGCTAAGCACGTTATCCATTTCATCCGCTAAGGTGTCCATGGCAGCCTGCGGTGTTTTTTCACCGGTCACAGCGGTTGCAACGTTCTTCCACCAGAGCTGAGCCAGCTTAGGATAGTCAGGTACGTTGGTACCGGTCGGTGTCCAAGCAACACGCGCCGGGCTGCGGTAGAACTCGATCAAGCCACCGTACTTGTTAGCGTTCTTGGTGAAGTACTCGTGACGGATGTCGGAGTCGCGAACGAAGGTCAGGCCAACGATTGATTTCTTCAGAGAAGTCGTTTTGGCGTTGATGAACTGCGCATAAAGCCATGCCGCTGCTTTGCGCTCGTTCGGCGTGGACTTCATGAAAGTCCAGGAGCCGACATCCTGATAGCCATTCTGCATGCCATCTTTCCAGTACGGGCCGTGCGGGCCGGGCGCCATACGCCACTTCGGTGAGCCATCGGCGTTATTAACGGCCGGTGCTTTGCTCATCGATGCGGTGAACGCGGTGTACCAGAAAATCTGCTGCGCGATCTGACCTTGGCCAGGTACTGGACCAGCTTCGGAGAAGGTCATACCCATCGCTTCTTTCGGCGAGTACAGCTTCATCCAGTCGATGTACTTGGTAAGCGCATACACAGCTGCTGGCGAGTTGGTCGCACCACCACGTGCAACCGAGGCACCTACGGGTGTGCACTTGTCGTCAGCAACGCGGACACCCCACTCATCGATCGGCATACCGTTTGGAATGCCTTTGTCGGCAGTACCTGCCATCGACAGCCACGCATCGGTAAAGCGCCAGCCCAGTGATGGATCTTTCTTGCCGTAGTCCATGTGACCGTAGATTGGCTTGCCATCGATGGTCTTCACGTCATTGGTGAAGAAGCTCGCGATGTCTTCATACGCGGACCAGTTCTGCGGAACGCCCAGCTCGTAGCCATACTTGGCTTTGAACTTATCTTGCAGATCTTTACGTGCGAACAGATCGGCACGGAACCAGTACAGGTTGGCAAACTGCTGGTCAGGCAATTGATACAGCTTCTTGTCCGGGCCAGTTACAAAGCTGATACCGATGAAGTCTCTCAGATCCAGGTTGGGGTTAGTAAATTCTTTTCCGGCGCCAGCCATAAAATCAGAGAGTGGCTCGACTGCGCCGTAACGGAAGTGGGTGCCGATCAGGTCAGAATCCGAAATCCAGCCGTCATAAATGCTCTTACCTGACTGCATTGACGTCTGCAGCTTCTCGACCACGTCACCTTCCTGAATCAGGTCGTGCTTGACCTTGATGCCAGTGATTTCTTCAAAGGCTTTCGCCATGGTCTTCGACTCGTACACATGGGTGTCGATGGTCTCGGACACGACATTGATTTCTTTGACGCCTTTGGCTTTCAACTTTGCCGCAGCGTCAATGAACCACTTCATCTCGTCCATTTGCTGCTGCTTCGACAATGTCGAAGGTTGGAACTCATTATTGACCCATTTCTCAGCTGCCTTCATGTCAGCCCAGGAGCTACCTGAGGCTAGCATGGCGGCGACTGCAATCGCGCTTAGTTTGAGTTTCACGTGTCTTCTCCTCTTCGCAGCTTCCCTCAACAACCTACCGCACCCGGTGGGAAGTAACCCGGATGCGGGATGAATCGAGGTATTAGCCCCAACGCATCATTATCAACAACACTAAAAAACCAAGACCTGCGGCAATCCACTGGGTGGCATCGGTCAGCCCCGCCCAAGCCAGATTGACGTAAGCCGCACTCAGTAAGCCGATAAACAAGCGATCGCCACGCGTGGTCGGAATCGGTAAAAAACCTTTTCGTTCAATGCTGGGCGACTTCAGCTGCCACACCGTCATACCAACCAGCATCAACACCACGCTGGTGAAAAAAACCGCTATCTCGAGCGTCCATGCCATCCAGGAAAATGCCTGCGCCATCCTCCGCTCCTTACGTCAGACCCGACCCATCGCGAAACCCTTCGCGATGTAGTGTCGAACAAACCAGATCACCAAGGCACCGGGCACGATAGTAAGTACGCCGGCCGCCGCCAACACGCCCCAGTCCATGCCGGCTGCTGACACGGTACGCGTCATGGTGGCGGCAATGGGCTTTGCTTGCACTGAAGTCAGGGTGCGCGCCAGCAGTAACTCGACCCAACTGAACATGAAGCAAAAGAACGCGGTAACGCCGATGCCGGATTTAATCAGCGGCAGGAAAATCTTCACAAAAAATTTCGGGAAGGTGTAGCCATCGATGTAAGCCGTCTCGTCGATTTCTTTCGGAATACCTGACATGAAGCCTTCCAGAATCCACACCGCCAACGGCACATTGAACAGTAAATGCGCCAATGCGACTGCGATGTGCGTATCCATCAAACCAACCGTGGAATACAGCTGGAAGAACGGCAGCAAAAACACCGCCGGCGGTGTCATGCGATTAGTCAGCAGCCAGAAGAACAGATGCTTGTCACCAATGAATGAGTAGCGCGAAAACGCATACGCAGCCGGCAGCGCGAGCAATACCGCCATCACCATATTCATGGCGACATAAATCATTGAATTGATATAGCCGCTGTACCAGGCCTCGTCGGTAAAAATGGTTTTGTAATTATCAAAGGTCAGATTCGTTGGCCACATCGTCATCGCGCCGACGATTTCTTCGTTCGTCTTGAGCGACATGTTCAGCATCCAATAGATGGGCAACAATGATGCGATCAGGAACAGAACGAGAAACGCACGAGAGAAGCCAGAGCGGTTCATGATTTATCTCCCGTACCAACGCGCTGCATCCAGTTATAAAGCACAAATGACAGCAGCAAAATAATCAGGAAATAGATCAGGGAAAACGCTGCAGCCGGCCCAAGATCAAACTGCCCCACCGCTTTTTGCGTCAGGTATTGCGACAAGAAGGTGGTGGCATTGCCCGGACCGCCGCCAGTGAGTACAAATGGCTCGGTATAAATCATGAAACTGTCCATCAAGCGCAGCAGTACCGCGATCATCAGAACATTACGCATCTTTGGCAGCTGGATGAATCGGAACACTGCAAAGCGTGACGCGCCATCAATTTTCGCGGCTTGGTAAAACGCTTCAGGTATGGCGCGCAGACCGGCGTAGCACAGCAGCACCACCAGTGGTGTCCAGTGCCATACATCCATGAGCAGCACCGTCAGCCATGCGTCTGTAGAGTCGCCGGTGTAGTTGTAGGAAATGCCGGCATCATTGATCAGCTTGCCCATCAAGCCGATGTCACCGCGGCCGAAAATCTGCCAGATCGTGCCCACCACGTTCCAGGGAATCAGCAGTGGCAACGCCACAATCACCAGCGACAACGACGCGCGCCAGCCTTGTGCCGGCATGCACAAGGCAATACCAATACCCAACGGAATTTCAATCGCCAGTACCGCCAACGAGAACCATAACTGCCGGAAGAATGCAGAGTGCAGACTTTCGTCGCGCATCACTTCCTTGAACCATTCGGTACCGACAAATACCGCCTGATCCGGGCCGAGAATATCTTGCACCGAGTAATTCACCACCGTCATCAACGGCATGATGGCGGAGAACGCCACCGACAGAATCACCGGCAACACCATCCACCAGGCTTTATTGTTGAAGGTCTTGTTCATCAGGCCACCCGTTTGTCGTTCAGGTAGTACAGGGTGCGATCGGCTGGCAGTTTCATCCAAACCGTATCGCCACTATGGGTCGGGTGGTGCGTGCGCTGCTTGGAGGCGATGCGGTGTCCGCCGAGCTCGCCCTCTACTAGCCAGTGCGTGCCCATATTGCGCGCACTCAGTACCTGCGTTGGTAAAGCACCGGCGGTCTCGGTCGGCAGGCATTCAACGTACTCCGGACGCACACCCAGCGTCAGCTGGCCCGCACCAATATCAAGGCTGGCCGGTGCAGGTAGCGAACTGTCGGTGCCGCTAATCAGTACACGACCATCGCGCAAGCTACAAGGCAATAGATTCATGCCGGGGTTTCCGATGAAGTACCCGACAAAGGTGTGCTCCGGTGCTTCGAACAGTGCTTGTGCGCTGCCGATTTGCACCACCTCACCTTCGGTCATCACCACCACTTGATCGGCAAAGGTTAACGCCTCGATCTGATCATGCGTGACATAGATAAGCGACAGCTTGAGCTCGTGATGAATCTCTTTCAGCTTGCGTCGTAACAGCCATTTCAGGTGCGGATCAATCACGGTCAGCGGCTCATCAAATAAAACCGCCGCGACATCGGGGCGCACCAATCCGCGGCCCAGCGATATTTTTTGTTTGGCGTCAGCCGTCAAACCCGAGGCGCGTTGTTTCAGCTCGCCGCTGAGTTCGAGAATCTCGGCAATTTGCGCCACACGACGCTCGATATCTGCATTTTTCCAGCCACGGTTCTTGAGCGGGAAGGCAAGGTTTTCACCCACGGTCATGGTGTCGTAGATGACCGGGAACTGAAACACTTGCGCGATATTGCGTTTTTCGGGCGGCAGCTGGGTCACATCATGGCCATCGAACAGCACCTTGCCCTGCGAAGGCGTAATCAGTCCGGAGATGATGTTCAGCAGCGTCGTTTTACCGCAGCCTGAAGGGCCGAGCAGCGCGTAAGCGCCACCGTCTTGCCAAGTCATTTCCATCGGTCGCAACGCGTAGTCCGAGGGTTGTGACGGATTGGGTTTATAGCTGTGCGCGATGCCGGCGAGTTCGATGCGTGCCATATCAAACCTCCGGCGCGTAAATCAACGCGCCATCACTACTGAAAATGAACATATCCGACGGCTGGAAATGCATGGTGGATTCGCTACCTAGCGATAGATCATGCACGCCGGGTAGCTGCGCAACCATCGACAGTGCGCCGCGCTTCAAGTGAACAAAGGTTTCCGAGCCACTGATTTCGGCCAAGTCGACGCTGCAACCCAGTGCAAAGTCATTCTCACGGGGCGTGGCACGCAAGCTATGCGCGCGCAAGCCCAGTTGGACATTGCGTTGTCCGGCAATTCGCGATTGCTGATCAGCGTGCAAGGGGACACGGATATCTTGCGATAACTGCGCAACGCCATCGGTAATGTTCGCCTCGAACAGATTGATCGGCGGGTCGCTAAATGTACGCGCCGCAATCACCGAGCAGGGTTGGCTAAAGACCGATAACGTTGGCCCATGTTGCAGAACGCGGCCCTCGTGCATCAACAACGTTTGTCCACCGAGCTGCAGCGCTTCAAGCGGCTCGGTGGTGGCATACACCACGGTCGTGCTGCCACTTGAAAACAAGTCGCTTAGTTCACGGCGCAATTCTTCCCGCAGCTTGTAGTCCAGGTTAACCAGCGGCTCGTCGAGTAGCAACAAGCCCGCTTCCTTGATCAGCGCCCGAGCTAACGCGCAGCGCTGTTGTTGGCCACCCGACAGCGCTGCGGGCGAACGTTCAAGATACGCCGAGATGTGCAAGCGCTCCGCCATGGCATTAACGCGCTCGCGAATTTGTTGCTCGTTCAGTTTGCCGGCGATTCGCAGCGGTGAGGCGATATTCTCGAACACCGACATCGACGGGTAATTGATGAACTGCTGGTACACCATTGCGAGATGACGCTCGCGTACGGGCACGCCAGTGACGTCAACGCCATCAGCAATGACGCTGCCTTCGCTTGGTTTATCGAGGCCAGCGATCAGACGCATCAAGGTGGTTTTGCCGGACAGCGTCGGTCCGAGCAGCACATTGATCTCGCCCGGTGCCAAGCTCACCGACGTGGCGTACAGGTGAGTTTCAGCGCCAACCTTGCGGGTCACGCCCTGCAGTTCCAAGTGCACTTCGTCTCCTCTTGCGACAGTCTTAGGCTGCCGTCAATTGTCTGCTTTCTTCTTTTTTGTGCGCGAGCCACTGGTCGATCCGCTGCGCGGTATCGGCCGGTAAGTGCAGCCCGAGCTTTGAGCGACGCCACAGTATATCGGCGCTAGACGACGCCCATTCGTTTTTCACCAAATAGTCGATCTCGGCTTCATATAAACCCGCAGCCAATGCAGTGCCCATGTCGGCCAGGCAGGTCTTGTGTTCAAGTAATCGGTGGATCCGGGTGCCGTAGGCACGCGCATAGCGCGCAACCAACTTGGGGGGCAGCCAGGCATAGCTTTGCTGCAGCGCACCGACGAACGCATCGAACTCCAAGACGGCTCGATTTTGCGGTGGTCCGAACAGGTCGCCGCCCGGTAAGCAGGCATGCTCTGTCCAAGTGCCATGCGCATTTCCCAGTTTGGCGGCGATCATGTCGACGGCTTCTTCGGCCAACTTGCGGAAGGTGGTGATCTTGCCGCCGAATACAGAAAGCAGCGGGGCCCGCTCGCCCTCGAGGGTGAGCTGATAATCACGCGTAATTTCGGAAGCGTTTGCGGACTCATCCTCCAGCAACGGCCGTACGCCGGAGTAGGACCAGATGACGTCAGCCGGGGTGATGGGTTGCTGAAAATAACGTTCGGTTAAACGGCAGAGGTAGTCGATCTCGCTCTGATCAATCGCCACCTGATCAGTGTCGCCGGTGTACTCCAGGTCGGTCGTGCCCACCAGCGTGAAATCCTGCTCGTAGCTGATCACGAAAACAATACGACCATCCGGATTCTGGAAGATGTAGGCATAGGGGTGATCAAACATCTTGCGTACAACAATGTGACTGCCTTTGATTAGGCGCAGTGATTTATCAGTCTTGCGCGCGACAGCATCTTGCAGAAATTGTGCGGCCCACGGACCGGTAGCATTCACTACGCAGCGTGCATGGACCTCGATCGCTGTGCCATCAGATTTGCGTAGTGTCGCCTGCCAACGATCACCAACGCGGCGTGCCGAATCACATCGTGTGTGCGTGAACACCTGCGCGCCGTGTTCAGCGGCGTCCAGCGCATTCAAGACTACTAATCGCGCATCGTCTACCCAGCCATCCGAGTAAATAAAACCTTTGCTGAACTCCGGCTTTAGCGGCTCGCCCGCTGGGTGCGTGTTCAGATCGATGGCGCCGGAGCCGGGCAAGATCTCTCGCTTGGCCAGTGCGTCGTAGAGAAATAGTCCGGCGCGAATCATCCAGGCCGGGCGTTGGCCGCGGGCATGCGGCATCACAAAACGCATCGGCCACATGATGTGCGGCGCTGCGCGCAGCAACACCTCGCGCTCGATCAGCGCTTTGCGCACCAGATTGAATTCATAGTGTTCGAGGTAGCGCAGCCCGCCATGAATCAATTTTGTGGAGGCGGACGAGGTGTGCTGCGCCAAGTCATCCTTGTCGCACAAGATGACCGACAGCCCGCGACCAGCCGCATCACGCGCAATGCCAGCGCCGTTGATGCCGCCGCCGCCGATCAGCACATCTGCCGTCAGAACCATGGAGCCATTCACCTCGGGGTTAGGTATCAAGCAGAGTGTTTTGCCGGGCAGTCGTTCAAGCGGGTGGCTCTGACGCGACCGGTGTTTGCGGGGGCTGTTATGGTGATCCCGCAAAATCTTCGGGCAAGGGTTGACCTGAAGATATTTCTGCACAAAGATATTCGTTAAACGAACAAAAAGCAACAAAACGAATCATCAAGATGTTCGTTTCTTTTCTTTTATTTACCTTTCCAGCCGCGTACCATGAACTTGAACCCCCGCCAGCGCAGCATTCTTGAAGCCGTTCGCAGTCAGGTCACGATCTCGGTGGAGGAGCTGGCGCAGCAGTTGGCCGTGACGCCGCAGACGGTGCGGCGCGATGTCAAGCAGATGGAAGAGGCGCGGCTGCTGGCGCGCTATCACGGCGGGGTTGGATTGCCGTCATCGGTCGAGAATATCGACTACAGCCAGCGCCAGGTGATGAATATTGGCGCCAAGCGCCGCATTGCGGCGGCGGTGGCGGCGCGGGTCAGGCCGGGCAGCTCGCTACTGATCAACATTGGCACCACCACTGAGGAAGTGGCGCGGGCCCTGCGCCACCATACCGGCCTGCACGTAGTCACCAACAACTTGAATGTCGCTACCATCATGGCGGGCCAGCCGGGCTGCGAGGTAACCGTGGCCGGTGGCGTGGTTCGTGGGCGTGACCGCGGTATTGTTGGTGAGGCCACCGTTGAGTTCATTCGCCAGTTCCGGGTTGATATCGGCATTATTGGCGTATCCAGTATCGAGCCCGACGGCACGCTGAGAGACTTCGACTCGCGCGAGGTCAAAGTGGCGCAAGCTATCATTGAGCAGTCGCGCGAAATCTGGCTGGTGGCGGATCAGGACAAGTTCGTTCGGCAGGCCTTGGTGCGACTGGCGCATTTATCGCAAATGGATAAGCTGTTTTGCGATGCCGAGCCACCACCCGGCTTGTGCGCGCTGATCGAAGAGGCCCGGGTGGAGCTGGTGATCTTCCCTTGAACAGCAAACCTATGCTGGGCGCTCCCAATACACCCAAGCATTTACTGCGATATCGGCGGTTTGCGAGCGGGTTTCGACGATAATGCCTGCACCTATTTTTGACCTTTCCTGATTGCCTCCGGATGTCGACCGCCTTCGCACCCTTAAAAAACGATACTTTCCTGCGCGCGTTGCTGCGCCAGCCGACCGATTACACACCGATGTGGCTGATGCGTCAGGCCGGTCGCTACTTGCCGGAGTATCGCGCCACACGCGCCAAAGCCGGCTCGTTCATGGGGCTGGCGACCAACCCCGACTACGCTACCGAAGTCACCTTGCAGCCGCTCGACCGATACGCGCTGGACGCCGCCATCTTGTTTTCGGACATTCTGACGGTGCCCGATGCGATGGGGTTGGGCCTGTCGTTCGCCGAGGGTGAGGGCCCGCGTTTCGCGCACCCGCTGCGTGACGAGGCGGCAGTGCGCGCTTTGCACGCGCCCGATCTGGCGAAGCTCCAATATGTTTTCGATGCGGTCACGCAGATTCGGCGTGATCTGAACGGGCGGGTGCCGTTGATCGGCTTTTCGGGCAGCCCCTGGACGCTGGCCTGCTACATGGTCGAGGGCGGCGGCTCGGACGATTTCCGCCTGGTCAAGGCGATGTTGTACGACCGGCCCGATCTGATGCATCACATCTTGTCGGTGAATGCGACGGCGGTTGCTGCGTATCTGAATGCCCAGATCGAGGCCGGCGCGCAAGCGGTCATGGTATTTGACACTTGGGGCGGGGCCTTGGCCGATGGTGTCTACCAGGCGTTCTCCCTGCACTACATGCGCGAGGTGATTCGCCAGCTGAAGCGCGAGCATGAGGGTGTGCGCATTCCCAGCATCGTGTTTACCAAAGGCGGCGGGCTCTGGCTGGAGGAGATCGCCGATTGTGGCGCCGACGCGGTCGGCCTGGACTGGACGGTCAATCTGGGCATGGCGCGCAAGCGGGTCGGTCACAAGGTCGCGTTGCAGGGCAACCTCGACCCGAACGTGCTGTTCGCCAAGCCGGATCAAATTCGTGCTGAGGTAGAGCGCTTGCTCAATAGCTTCGGGGCACCGGCCGCTGGCAGTGGCCATGTATTCAACTTGGGGCACGGAATTTCACAATTCACCCCGCCGGAGTCGGTCACGGCTTTGGTAGAGTCGGTGCATCAGATCAGCCGCGCTATGCGCGGCGGGCATTGAATGAGGCAGCATCATCTGTTAGGCATGGGGCTGTCCCACCCGTAAGTGCACACTTATGCACAGACATCGAGCGAGATGGCGCCATCAAGCACTTGCGCCCACATTTGAACGGACGCCGCAATTTATCAGCGTAACTGATTGATTTTTTGAGGGATGCTGCCAAATCAGCGGATTTGCTGCCGCAACGCGTGATTTTCTTGGCTAGCTTTTATTCTGCTGCGCACAAACCTTATTCACAAAGTTATCCACAGGCTTGGTTACCTTTTTTCGCGATTCGACGGCTAGCCCTTGCGCAGACTATCGGTATGCTGACAGTCATACTGTCAACCCACAGTTGACACCCCTCGCGATAAACCCGGCAGCGCGCGACATTTCCGCCAGATGGGCCGATTTTCCCGGGATCGACACCCGTCGGCTTGCGCTTATTCACAAATTTTGTCCCTGTCAAGTCTCCTGAAAAATTTGTTCGAAAAAATTTCGATATGGCAGATGCTAGGTCTAACTCATTGATT
>VGHX01000044.1 GCA_016868055.1 Betaproteobacteria bacterium | reverse complement strand
CCGGGTTGAAACCGTAGCGCGAGGGCAGGCACTGGTACACCAATGTTTTTGATGAGCCGCGTTCTTCTTGTGTCATGCCACCGTCACCGGTGGTGGTGCTGGTACCGACCTCGGTTGCAGCGCGGCCAAGCGCTTCTTTTACATTGGCTGACAATGCACCAAAGCTCATGCCGGCAATCGTGATAGGGATCTCCAGCTCGACAGGTTTTTTGGCGAAGCGTGTGCCCAGCAGTGTTTTAGTCGAGCATTTCTCGCGATACCCTTCCAGCGGGTAGCGTGACAATGAGCCCGCTAAAAACAGCAGATCATCAAAATGCGGTACGCGACGCTTGGCGCCGAGACCGCGAATTTCATACAAGCCGTTTGCTGCAGCATTTTGAATGTAATCGATCACACTGCGATCGAAGCTGGCCGATTCCTCGGTTGAGCGACGCTTGAACTGCACCGGTTTGATATCCATGATGATTTTCCTGCCGACACGCGGCTTAATATTCCTGGTTAGCGTCAGCGTTCCAGTGGTACAGGCTTCGTGCTGAGGCAATACGTTTGAACGAAGCAGGATCATGCTGCAAGCCGGCCTGGCGCAATAAGTCGGCAACGGTCGCGACGTCGTCATCGGTCATCGGCTCGAAGCGCGCATCCGTACCGAGCGATTTCACTTCACCACGAATATAGATCACTGCTTCGTATAAGGAATCGCCCAGTGCATCGCCGGCATTACTGCAAATAACCATACGGCCTGCTTGCGCCATGAAACCGGAGAAGCTACCGACCGAGCCACCGACAACAATATCTGCCCCTTTGAGCGAGATACCGCAACGCAGACCGGCGTCGCCATCAATCACTAACAAGCCACCGTGCGCAGTAGCGCCCGCGCCGTTCGAGGCAAAGCCTTTGACATGTACGAGGCCGCTCATCATGTTTTCAGCGACACCTGTGCCGGCACTACCATGCACGATCACATGCGCTTTCTTGTTCATGCCAGCAGCGTAGTAACCGGCGTGGCCATGAATCTCTACCGTGACCGGCTGATCAAGACCTACTGCGATACTGTGCGCGCCATCGGGGTTATGTACCTCGACATGACGCTGGTCATCGGCTTGCAATTGCTGATGCAGAAATTGATTCACCTCGCGCAGTGGTGTACTGGCGAGGTCGAAGCTCACGCATTCCATACGTACATCTCCTCCGGCGCTGGCTCAAACACCTTGGCATGCTTCACATCAGGCAAATGCGCCAGTGAGCGGAACTCGCTGGCAATTGCGACGTAGTCATCAGTCTCAGCAACGACAGCCGGTTTGCATGCGAAAGGGTCGCGAATCAGTGCCAGCTTGTCTGGCGTGCCCATCAAGAAGGTGAAGAAGCCATCCAGCTCTTCAAAGCCTGCGTGCAGCGCAGTTTCCAGATCATCACCTTCACGCAAGCGCCACTCCAAAAATCGACAAGCGGCCTCGGTATCATTGTCGGTGTCGAAGTGAATACCGTGTGGCTCAAGCTTGCGTCGCAAGCCATACGGGTTCGATAACGAGCCGTTATGTACCAGGCAAAAATCTTCACCGGCCGTAAATGGGTGAGCGCGATCGGGCGTCACCGCCGACTCGGTCGCCATACGGGTGTGACCAACCAGATGCGAGCCAGTGAGCGAGCTGAAGTCATAGCGATCAGACACCATCGCGGGCGTACCGATATCTTTGTACAGATCGATGGTCTGCCCAGTCGACAGAATATGTAGTCGTGGGTGATGCTCGCGCAGCCATTTCTTGACGATATCTGGCGATACCTCGAAGCTCAGCACCGCATGGTTATACTTGATCTCGATATCGGACTTCACACCGAGATGCTGTTGCAAGCCGTGCGTCAGACAGTGCCAATCGAAATCCGCGCCAGCCTCAGTCAGACCCGAGTACAGGCTGAGCTTGCGGCCTGAGCCTTTCAGTGGCTCAGCAAACACCGCCAGCCCTGCCGAGTCCGGGCCACGATCAGTCATGCCGATCAGCATCGGCACCATTAGCTTGCCGAGTTGTTCTCTGAGTGCAGGCTTCTTCACCAGCAGTCCCACGATTCCACACATGATTTTTCTCCTCAAACCTGATCAGAAGAACTGCAGGTACTGATCAACTTCCCAATCTGATACATGGCGCATGTACTCCACCCACTCCATGCGCTTCAGCTCGAGCAAGTCGGGAGCGAGCGGCCCGAGCGCGCTTTGAATCACGTCATCTTTTTCAAATGCGTCGAGCGCCTCTTTCAGGTTCTGCGGCAGCACTCGTATGCCTTGCTTGCGCAGTTGCGCCGGGCTCATCTCGTACAAGCTCTCGGTCACGGGCTCACCGGGATCCAGCTTACGCTCGATACCATCCAGACCCGCTGCGATGACAGCGGCGGTAGCGAGGTAAGGGTTGGCAGAGCCATCCGGCAAACGTAGTTCAATACGGCCACCAGGACCACGAATCATGCCGGAGCGATTGTTATTGCCGTAGCAGATGTAAGCGGGTGCCCAGGTAGCGCCGGTGAGCGAGCGACCCACCACTAGACGCTTGTAGCTGTTGACTGTTGGGCAGCACACTGCAGCCAGTGCCGATGCATGCGCCAACAAGCCGCCGGCGAAGTGATACGCCATCGTCGAGAGATCGAGGCCGCGCTTGTCGGATTTGTCTTCGAACAGATTTTTTTTGCCATTGCCTATGCTCATGTGCATATGCAAGCCATTGCCGGGGCGGTTGCTGAATGGCTTGGGCATGAAGGAACAGATCAGTCCCATCTCGGCAGCGATCTCGGCTGCGCCCATTTTGAAGAAGGTAAAGTGATCACAAGAGGTTAGTGCGTCAGCATAGGTGTAGTTGATCTCGAACTGACCATTGGCATCTTCATGATCGATCTGATACACATCGATACCAACCGCGCGCATCGACTCGGCCAGCTTCTCCAGAAACGCGCGCGAGCGCGACAAGCCTTTGTAGTCGTAGCAGGGTTTGGCTAGCGTGTCGGAGGCATCACACGGTACCAAGCGACCTTCAACTTTTCTGAGTAATGAAAACTCCGGCTCCATGCCGGTGTAGAAAATCCAGCCCTTGGCATCCATACGCTCGAGCTGCGTTTGCAGAATCACGCGGGAGCAGTACGGCCAAGGCTCGCCATGCACATGACCATCCGATGCCATACGCGCATAGCCGGGTTGCCATGGCACCAGGCTGAGCGTATTAGGGTCACCGACAGCCATGTAGTCGCCATCAGCGTTTGGCTTCATGCCCATGCCCGCCAATGCAAAACCCGCAAAACCGGCTCCATCAGAGATCACGGCATCGTAGTGCTCAACCGGCACCGATTTCGCTTTCGCAGCGCCGTGTATGTCAACAAACTGCGCCAGCACGTACTTGACGCCGTGCTCTTTCAGGAATTTCTTGGCCTCTACTGGTTTCATGGTCTCCCCTTTCATGCGGCTCTGAACTTGGACCTGTTCGTCTTCGTTACTCACGCTTTAACCGAGCCGCTGCGACAAGCTGTCGTAGCCAACTGCCCCACCTCCCATGTCATGCGCGATCTCGCACAGCGTCTCCCACATATAACTACCGTAGGTTCCGTCGAACCACATGCGGTAAGCAACACCTGCTGCTGTGGTGGTAGCCGCTACCGTTGCACCGACACCGACTACCGAGGTTAAAACTAATGCACCTTGATGAGCATCCAGCGTCGCCATATCCACCGAGCAGGTCTGACGAAACAGGTCAGCTGCCAGCGGCCCCATGATGATCAACGCCGCATCGTAGTGCGGTACGGGGTACACATCAGCCGCCGCTGCCATCGTCAGCACGAGCGAGACTGCGTCAGCGGTGCTGTGTTGTTCAATCAGGTACTCGGTCAGACCGAGTCTTGCAACCAATGCTCCTTCACTGATGCACCATTGGTTCGGCTGGGGCGGTGTACTGATGCCAGCCGCATTTAATGCTGCGGCAGCGCCAGGCCCTTTGACGCCAGCGCGACGACGAAAACTCAGATCACCAATCGCGACCGTCTCGAGTGGGGCGACCAGCTCTTGACGGAAAGCCGCCACCACGCGCATCTGCTCAAGATCGATCCAGCGCGTGGCTTCGGGTGTCTGCGCATCGCTTAACGGGCTAACACGTGCGGGCGTGCTCATGCGCTCTCCTTCTGACGCAGGTTCTCCGGATCGAAGAACGGTGTCGCGCACACGTCGGCGCTGACCATGCTGCCGTCGCTCAGACGAATCTGGAATCGTGTACCCGGCTCGCACATGTCGGGCGGCAGGAACGCCAAACCGATGTGGTACCCGAGATTCGGGCTCCAGTTGCAACTCGTGACGCGACCCGCGATCTCACTTTGATGAATAATCAAATGACACTCTGTAGGCACTGCGCCACTGTGACTCGCCGCTAATTTGAAGCCAGCCAGCTTGCGCTTGAGCGGCATCTCGCGCACGATTTTGAGTGAGCGCTGGCCAATGAAGAAGGGCTTGTCCATTTTGACTGCCCACTCCATGGATACTTCGAACGGATGCGTCAGACCATCGGTATCTTGACTCACGATCAGGTGGCCTTTTTCGAGGCGTAGCAGTCGCTGCGCTTCGACGCCGAACGGACCAATACCAAACGCTTTACCTGCATCCATCAGCGCGTCCCACAGGGTTGCACCGTATTCAGCCGGCACGTGGATCTCGTAGCCCCACTCACCAACAAAACCCACGCGCATGATGCGTACGTCGATGCCGGCGATTTTGCCTTGTCGCACGGCGAGGTAAGGAAACGCAGCGCTGGACAGATCAACATCGGTCAGTGGTGCCAGTACGTTGCGTGATTCCGGCCCCGCCAAGTTAACCGAGGCATACGCGCCGGTGAGGTTAATGATGCCGCACTGCAGACCCCACTCGGCATTGAGCCGCGACATCTCGCGATAGACATTCGCCGCACCTGAAGTGGTGGTGGTGAAGTAGTACACATTTTGCTCGAGGTGTGCTATCACACCTTCATCGGTTACCACGCCAGACTCATCACACATGATGGCGTAACGCGTACCGCCGACTTTCAGCAGATCGATGCGCGCGGTGTACACCCGGTTCAAAAACTCGGCGGCTTGCGGGCCACGTACTTCGATTTTGCCGAGGGTACCGACATCGATCAGTGCCACCTGATTTCTGACGCGACGTACTTCATCATGAATACAATCAGTACGCGATTTATTGGGCTGCGCGTAGTACTCCGGCCGCTCCCACACACCTGCCGGCATAAACACTGCACCGAGCGCGGCGTGCCGGCCATGTAGCGGGCTGCGCCGTTGCGGATGGAAGCCACGGCCTGCCAGATGCGACATCGGCACCGGATGAAAAAAAGGACGCGCGGTGGTGGTGCCGACTTGCTCGGGTGATTTATCCAGTAAGCGCGCCAGAATTCGCAGCGCGGTCATGTTCGAGTGCTTACCCTGACTCGGACCCATGCCAACGGTGGAATAGCGCTTCAGCAGCTCGATGTTATCGTAGCCTTCTTGCGCCGCATTGGCGAAATCTTTGACCTGTAAATCTTCATCGAAGTCGACAAAGTTTTTGGCTTGTGGGTGCTCGATCACGGGCCATGGGTGGCTTGGTCGGCTCTCGTCAGCCGGCACGTTCGGCGTATTGACTGCGATACCAAGCGCAAATGCTGCTGCATTGCTGCCAGCACGCGCGCCATCGGCGATGCGCGCATCAAAGTCGTAAACGCCATTGACGCGACCACAAGCAAACACACCCTCGGGCAAACTGGCCGGAACGAACTGCTGCGTGCGCTCATCAAACCGCATTTTTGTGCCGCTCTGATAAAGCAGATTTGCCGCAGGCGCCCAGCCGGTGCTCATGGCGACGCCGTCGCAATCCAGCCGCCACGCACCGGCGGTGTCCGCGACGCCATTGCGTACCTTGCACAGGGTGACCGCGCCAAGCTCGCCGCGATCATCTGCATGCGCCTCGTACACCGCTGTACGCAGCAGACACTCGACGCCGCGTTGACGCACCGCTTCAACCACCGCAGACGCCGGAATATTGTCACGCAGATCGGCTAGCGCTTGTACTTGTACGCCGGCCTGCAGCAGATCGAGTGCTAAGCGATAACCGTCATCATTGGCTGCGCTGATTACTACGCGCCGTGCCGGGTGTACGGCGTAGCGATAGATCAGGCGCTGCATCGCCGAGCCCAGCATCACACCAGGCAAATCATTATTGCGAAATACGGTCGGTTGCTCATAAGCGCCACCCGCGACCACGGTTGCTTTGGCGCGCAGCTTCACCATCTTCTCGGCATCAATCAATGGTACCCACTGATCGGCGTACCACGCCGCTGCCAGCGTTGATTCGAGCAGACGAATGTTCGCGTGTTGGCGCACAGCGTTGAGTAGTGCATGGGTGCGATCACGTCGCGCGTTATCTGCCCCGAGCTGGTACATACCTGAGCCACCCGCGCGCGCGTTCTCATCGACCAGTACGACCTGTGCGCCGGCGTCCGCTGCTGCCAGCGCTGCACTCAGGCCTGAGGGGCCCGCGCCAATAATCAGTACATCGCAATAGTCATAGCGCTTGGCGGTTCGAATATGCGGTGTCGAGAGATCCAGGTTGCCAAGACCCGTGATGGTGCGGAACATCCGCTCCCACATCGGAAACCAGCGCTTGCTGTGAAATGCTTTGTAATAAAAGCCGACCGGTAGGAAGCCGGATAACTTGTCTAGGAATCGGGCGCGGTCATTTTGCACGCCGCCCCACGTATTCACTGCGGTTAAATCCATGCCAGCACGTACCGGAATCACATCGCCGCGCACATTGTGGCGCTGGCCATCTTGCACCATCACGTTCACATCGTGATTCGCCATCGACAAGATACCGCGCGGGCGGTGGTACTTGAAGCTACGCCCCAGTGTCTTGACCCCGGCAGCCCATAGCGCGCTGCTGATTGCGTCACCTTCAAACGCTACGTAATCATGACCCTCAAAGCAGAATTTCAGCGAGTGCGCGCGATTGATCCACTCATCAGGCATCGGTGGCAGCCGGCTCATGACTCTGCTCCCGGTAACCAGGTGCGCAGTACGCGGTCTTCGCTGGTATCGCGCTCTGCAACGAACCATGTGTTCGAAGGCGTATGACACCACCACTCGCGTTTTATACCAGGCGCACCATTACGATTGAATACGTAGTTGGCCCATTCATCGTCGGAGCAGGTATCGGGGTTGGGGCTGACGCGTACTTCACCCCAATAAAAAAATTCGGAAATAGCGCGTAAACCATTAACAGGGCAGGGCATCAGTTTCATATCAATGCCCCACGCTAGCCGCGCCTTTTTCGCCGGTCAGCGAATAATTGCTGAACCTGTCTAATGAAAATCCGGTGATCAATTCATGTGGCTGATTATTCGCTACTGTCCATGCCATTGTTTTGCCGCATACCGGCGTCGCCTTGAAGCCCCAGGTGCCCCAGCCGGCATCGAGATAAAAACCCTCAACCGGTGTGATGCCCATGATGGGCGCGAAATCAGGCGTCATGTCTGCCATTCCCGACCACTGACGGTTGACTTTTACATGCGACAGGAAGGGGAACATATCGAGCATGTGCGCCGACAAGGTCTCGGTGAAATCGAGCGTCGAGCGCGTTGATTGCACCTCGTAGGGATCAAGCGATGCGCCCATCACTAATTCGCCGCGCGCGCTCTGGCTGATATAGATATGCAAGCTGCCAGAGACAAAAATCTGATCCAGCCACGGCTTCATCGGCTCGCTCACCATGGCCTGTAGCGGATGAATGTACAGCGGGGTTCGGATGCCCACCATCTCGGTCACACGCGGCGTAAAGCCGGCAACTGCGCACAGCACCTTGCTGGTATTGATGCGACCACGCGTGGTTTGCACGCCGACCACTTTGCCCGCTTTCACTTCGATGCCAGTGACTGCGGTTTGCTGATGAATCTCGACGCCACGGTTGCAAGCGCCGCGACCATAGCCCCAGGCTACTGCGTCGTGCCGCGCGATGGCGCCGGGTGCGTGATAAAGCGCACCGAGAATCGGCGCATGACCACCGCACGCGATGTCAATCGAGGGGCAGGCACGTTTGATGAAATCAGGCCCGACCAACTCGGAATCGACGCCGTAGTGTTTATTAACTTCGGCGCGCCAGCGCATGGTACGCACCGCTGAATCAGTATGCGCCAGCGTGAAGTGCCCGCGTGTGGAATAGAACAGATTCAGGTCGAAGTCTTCGCTCAGGTCTTGCCATAGATTGACCGAGGCATCGTAAAACTTCACACCCTCAGGCGTTAAATAATTCGAGCGAATAATGGTGGTGTTGCGGCCGGTATTGCCGCCACCGATGTAGCCCTTTTCAAGCACCGCGATGCGCGTGATGCCGTGATCGCGTGCCAAGTAATAGGCAGCGGCGAGTCCGTGGCCGCCGGCGCCAATAATCACCACGTCGTAGTCCGATTTCAGCTCGGACGGGGTGGTAAACATCCTCGGCTCTGGGTGCGAGCGGCTGAGGCCAAAACGGAACAAACTCCAAGGCATACGGCTGAACTTTTTGGTTGAGTGAGACACGCTTTGACAGCGGGCCTTTGTTTCTTCAGAATAAACTATTATTCTTATATCTCGCTTTTGATGGTCGGTCAACAAGATCTCCAGGGGAATAATGGTCAATAGGCGGACAGCACCTGCGGCACTGGCAGCGGCGAACGAAGAGGCGGTTGGGGGCGAAGGTTTGGCGGTGGCGCGGCACCTTGGCGCTGCCTTGCGAGAGAAGCGGCTGGCGCATGGGCTGACGATTGCCGAGGTCTCGACGCTGGCCGGGATCTCGCGCGGCATGCTGTCGAAGATCGAGAACGGGCAGTGCCAAACCAGCCTCGACACCCTGCACCGCTTGGCGCGCTCGTTGGGCATTTCGCTGTCGGCACTGTTCCGGGATGTAGACGTGATCGAGGGCAATGCACAGCACGTGAGGGCTGGGGAGGGTATGGAGGTGGTGCGGCGCGGTACGCGTTCCGGCCACACCTACCGTTTACTGGCCTACGACCAGGGCCCGGAAAAACTGTTCGAGCCATTTTTGATCAGCCTCGATGATGCCTCCGAGGTGTTTCCGACATTTCAGCACCCCGGTACCGAGCTGATCTACATGCTGCAGGGGCGCATGACTTATCGTCATGGCAATGAAACCTATGAGATCGGCCCGGGCGACACGCTGACTTTTCGGGGTGATGTGCCGCACGGCCCCGAGGTACTGAGCGAGACACCGGCGCTGTTCCTGGCCATCATCATCTACGGGCGGGGGCGCGAGTGAATCACGACGAATGGCTGATCGAGCCGGCGCAAGCCGACGATATTCCAGCGCTGGTTGCTCTACTTGCCGACTTATTCAGCATCGAGCAGGACTTCCAGCCCGACCGCGAACGTCAAGCCCGCGGCCTAGCAGGTGTATTAGCCAGTGCGAATGGCTGCATCATGCTTGCTCGCTCAGCGCAGGGGAAGCCGATCGCCATGTGCTCGGCGCAGTTGGTGTTTTCAACCGCAGAAGGCGCGCACTCGGCATGGATAGAAGATATGGTGGTGGACGCGTCGTGGCGAGGACGCGGCATTGGCCGTCAGGTGTTGGAGGCGGTGCTTGCATGGGCCAGTGAGCACGGCGCTACGCGAGCGCAGTTACTCGCCGACTTGGACAATCAACCCGCGCTTGATTACTACCAGCACCTGGGCTGGCAAAAAACGCAACTGATCGCGCGACGCTTGAGCCTGGCTTTAGATAAGCCTCGCAAAAATTAGATCGGCGACCATGAGCGCGGTGTTTATTCGTTAGCGCCTATACGATCGGCGAAACGCGCTGTCACTGTATAAAAAAGCAACTTGTTAAATCCGCTTGCCATGTCGAAGCGTCAGAAGTAAATTCGATAGTGCGGTGCAGGTCTCAGGTGAGCGGCGTTTCGGTGCAGATTGCATTAAGTACCGCCCCCATGACTCGCGACAGTGTCGCCAGCCCAAATCTTCGGTAGCAGTTTTCTGACTATTTTTTTGAGGGGAACGCGTTGAATTTCGAAAAAGTGATGGTTGGTTTATGCGGCAGTGTCAGTTCAGGGTTGGCGCTGGCCCATGGTGCAGGCTACGACCACACACACTCATTGCTCGAGTCGCCCGCAGTTATTCTGGGCGCGCTGGTGTGTGCTGGTGTGATTGTGGCTGTTTTCAAGTCATCACAACAAAAGGCGCGTGCTATCTCCCTGAAAGCAGATCAGCACCATTACAACATCACAAAGCGGCGACACACGCTGCAGTAGCTGCGGACTGTCTGCGTACACGCTGCTGATTTTTTCGACCTGCGATGAGGCTCTACGCAATTAGCGCTACTCAGTTTGAGGCGCTTGTCGAGACAAGCGAGACCTTGGTCGTTCGGTTCGTCACCAGCGAATCGGAAACTGAGCAAGACCAACTCCTGGCCAGTGTTATTCCCTCTGCGGTCATTGCCCACTGCAACGTTCAGCAAGAGCCCGAGTTAGCGCAACGATTTGGCTTGGTCGATGAAAGCGCTTTGTTGATATTCAGGCAGCGCATCATCCTGTATTTTGAAAAAGGCGCTCACGACGTCGACAAGGCCAGCTACCTTATGCAGCGCATCTGCCTGCTCGACATGGACAAGATTCGCGAAAATATGGAAAAAGAAAAAGCAGCGGACGCTTTACATTTGCGGCGAGCGTGTCCGATTAGCCGGGCAAAGCTCATGGCGAATAACCCATCGACTTAAGTCGTTAGCGGCACGGGTAGCCCGTGTGGAACGTGTTAAGCGGTATGCGTTGCTGACGTCGCTGGCGTTTTGTGCTCGGCCTGAAGCCATGAGTTCTGAACAGCCAGAGTGGTTTTATATAGCCACCAACTTGTGCACATTGCTCTTTTTCATGTCAATGCCTGCCCCGTGATCAATGATTGCGCCGCGCTCCAGCACGTAATAGTCGTCGGCGAGTTCTTCCGCAAAGTCGTAGTACTGCTCGCAGAGCAGTACAGCCATATTTTCCTGAGCCGCCATTAATCGTATGACTCTGCCGATATCCTTGATGATAGAGGGCTGTATGCCCTCGGTGGGTTCATCCAGTACCAGCAACTTAGGGCCCGCAGCCAGCGCACGAGCAATCGCAAGCTGTTGCTGCTGACCGCCGGATAAGTCACCACCGCGCCTGTGGCGCATGCTGTTCAGAATAGGGAATAACTCATACAAACGATCGGGTACAGGAACACTGCCCGGTTTGGTCGCGAGACCCATCCGGAGATTTTCTTCCACCGTCAGTCTCGCGAATATCTCTCGGCCTTGAGGAACGTAGCCAATGCCGGTGCGAGCGCGATCGTACGGCTTGGCGTTTTCAATCCGTACTCCGTTGAACACGATCTCGCCATCGCGGATCGGTACCAACCCCATCAAGGACTTGAGCAAAGTGGTCTTGCCAACGCCATTGCGGCCCAGCAGTACGGTCACCTTACCGGGTTCAGCTTTCAGGCTCACGTCACGCAAAATATGCGAGCCGCCGTAGTACTGATTCACGCGTGATATTGTCAGCGAAGCCATTGTCGTTAGCGTCCCAGGTAGCTCTCGATAACGCGCTCATCGGCAGCGACTTTGGCAAGTGGGCCTTGCGCGAGTACAGCGCCATCGCACAGCACCGTGACAATATCCGAGATCGCTTCGATGAATTTCATGTCGTGCTCGACCACAATCAAGCAGTGCTTTCCTTTTAATTGAAGCAAGAGCTCGGCGGTACGGGCAGTTTCTTCATCGGTCATGCCCGCTACCGGCTCATCGAGCAGTAACACGCGCGGTTCCTGCATCAGCAGCATGCCGATTTCCAGCCATTGTTTTTGACCATGGCTGAGATTGCCTGCGGTATGATGAATGTGATCTACCAGCTTGATCGTGTGCAGCACCTCCGATAGACGATCACTCTGCTCGGAATCTAATCGAAAAAATAACGATGAGCGCACATCTTTATGGGTCTTGAGCGCTAGCTCTAAATTTTCAAAGACCGATAATTTTTCGAATACTGTCGGCTTTTGAAATTTCCTGCCTATACCCATGGCAGCGATTTCCGGTTCAGTGTGTTTGAGTAAATTAATGGTGCTACCAAAGTAGATCAGGCCTTCATCGGGCCGAGTCTTGCCGGTAATAATGTCCATCATGGTGGTTTTGCCGGCGCCGTTGGGCCCAATGACGCAGCGTAATTCGCCCGGCGCAATATCGAGCGAGAGCTTGTTAATCGCTTTAAAGCCATCAAAGCTCACACTCACATCTTCGAGATAAAGAATTCGCCCGTGTACCAGATCGAGCTCGCCCGATTGGTGAGGCCGTCCTAGCGACACACTGCCGCCCGCTGCCGTATTGACGACGGTTGACTGCGTCAGCTTTTCTTGATAAGCCGCTAGCCGTTTTGCGCCTGACTGCATTAGCTCCGGGTTCATGCGCGGCTCCCGGTCAGCTTCTTGATCAGGCCGATGACACCGCCGGGAAGATACAGCGTCACTGCGATGAATAACAACCCGAGGAAATACAGCCAGATCGAGGGTGCAACCACCGTCAGCCAGCTTTTAGCGCCATTGACCAGGAATGCGCCAATAATCGGGCCGATCAGCGTGCCACGCCCACCGACGGCAGTCCAGATCGCGATCTCAATGGAGTTGGCCGGGCTCATCTCGCTTGGGTTGATGATGCCTACCTGCGGCACATACAGCGCACCCGCAACACCACACATAACGGCTGACAGCGTCCAGATACTCAGCTTGTACTGAAGCGTGGAATAGCCACAGAACATCACGCGGTTTTCTGCGTCGCGAATCGCTTGCAGAACTCGACCGTATTTACTTTGGACGATGTAGCGCGCCATCAGAAAGCACCCGAGTAAACACATGCCTGTCAAAACAAACAGCATCATCCGCATACTCTGGGTGGCAATCGGTATATTCAGAATACGTTTGAAGTCGGTGAAGCCGTTATTACCACCGAAGCCCGTCTCATTACGAAAAAACAGCAGCATAGCGGCGAAGGTGAGCGCTTGCGTGATGATGGAAAAATAAACCCCCTTAATGCGCGACCGAAAAGCAAAGAAGCCGAACACCAGCGCAAGCAGGCCCGGTACCAGCACAATCAAGAACAGCGTAGCGATGAAGCTGTCTGACAATGTCCAGTGCCAAGGCAGTGCTTTCCAGTCGAGGAACACCATGAAGTCAGGCAGGTCGCTGTGATAATTACCATCACGACCAATTTGCCGCATCAGGTACATGCCCATCATGTAACCACCGAGCGCGAAGAATAGTCCGTGACCCAACGATAAAACACCGGCGATTCCCCACACCAGATCCATCGCCAGCGCACAGATGGCGTAGCACATGATTTTTCCAATCAAGGCCACGGCGTAATCACTCAGATGGAACGGGCTATTCTCAGGCACCCATACATTGCTGACCGGCGCGATGACGCAAATGACAATAAGCGCGACGATGAATCCGCGCCAGCCGTTCACTGACAGTAAAGATGCCGATTGATAAGGCAGTAGCTGTGGTGATGGTTGCTGGTTCATCTCAGGCCTCTGCGCTACGGCCCTTGAGTGCAAAGATGCCCTGTGGACGCTTTTGAATAAAGATCACGATCATAATGAGCACGGCAATTTTTGCTAGCACAGCGCCGGCCAGGCCTTCGAGCAGTTTGTTCAACACGCCCAAGCCGAGTGCGGCGTACACGGTACCGGCAAGTTGTCCCACGCCACCGAGCACTACCACCATAAAAGAATCCACGATGTAGTTTTGCCCGAGGTCTGGCCCGACATTACCCACTTGTGACAGCGCAGCACCCGCCAAGCCGGCAATACCCGAGCCAAGTGCGAACGCTGACGTGTCGATGCGCGCTGTATTCACGCCCATACTTGCAGCGATTGCGCGATTTTGTGTGACACCACGAACAAACAAGCCTAGTCGGGTTTTAGAGATCAGCAAGGCCATACCAATCAACACCAGCGCGGCAAACACAATAATGACGATTCGGTTGTATGGAAGAATGAGGTTGGGTAGCGCCTGCCATCCACCGGACAGCCAGGCAGGATTTTCTACGGCCACATTTTGTGCGCCAAAAACGGATCGCACGCCTTGAATCAGCATCAGACTGATTCCCCAAGTAGCGAGTAAAGTCTCTAACGGGCGGCCATATAAATGCCTTAGCACCAGTCGCTCAATTACGGCACCGACCAATGCAGATACGCAAAATGCAACCGGTACAGCGACTAGCAGATAGCGATTGAATGCATCGGGTAAATACGTGCGGAATAATCCTTGCACAACATAGGTGGAATAGGCACCAATCATGATCAACTCGCCATGCGCCATGTTGATCACACCCATAAGCCCGTAGGTGACTGCAAGCCCAAGTGCTGCCAGTAACAAAATAGAGCCCAGGCTAAGGCCAGTGAACAGAACACCCAGCTTGTCGCCCCATTGAAGTGCCGCTTACACTTCACGTAATGAACCGGCTAGGGCGGCTCTCACTTCCGGTGCGGTTTCATCGGCCAGCCGTTGATTCAGTAGCAGGATAGTTTGCGGCGTCTGGTGACTTGCGATTTCTTTGGCTGCATGCAGCCTGATCGCTGGATCGGGGTCGCCGAGCGACGCTGCTGCCAGTGCCAGGTTAAGTGTCGACTTAATTGCCTCTTCGGTTTCTGACGCTAATGCTTTGCGTAGCAGTGGTATCTTTTCAGCGTCGGGCTCTTTCAGTAGCGAACCTGCCGCCTCCAAACGGCTGGCAGTGTCTTTCGAGAACAAGCGTAGCGCAGCCATGGCACCTTCTTATTCGCCACGCATACGGTTATTGCTGATTACATCTTCTGCGCTATCCGGCAAACTGCTGGCCTCGCCACTCACCGCATCGATGGCTTTGCCGTCTTCGATGATCAGTACATGGTCGCCAGCGATTTTGACCGAGTCCTCCGTCATGGCCTTGATGAGCCGGTAGGCGCTCTCATCAGCGCGACTCACGAGCTGAGACTGAGTCTTGATGCGGGTATCCGTCTCGCCAGTGGCCAATTGCTTGGCTTTGTTGCTGGAGAGTGCAAACGCACTGCTTATCATGCTCATACAAATCAAGCTAGCCAAACAGCTTCGGCGTTCTTGAAACACACGGTACAACCAAATGGTCATGTTCATCAGAGAGATTTGGGCGGGTGCCGCACCGACCAATGGTACGCATTCAGTGACCCTCGCATCAGATTGCGAGGGCCGCGGCACGAAGAGTTTTACGATACTAAATAATGCTTTCTTCTTGACAGGCTCATCAGGCTTCTTGTCGTTGCCTTCGGTGTACGGGCTTCATGGCTTTGCTTTGACCGGGCCGGGTGTCTTCCAGACCACGTTGAACTGCCCATCCGCCTTGATCTCACCGATAAATACGGATTTGTACAGGTGGTGATTTTTCTCATCCGTCTTGGACACAATACCGCTCGGTGCATTGAAGGTTTGTCCTGCCATGGCCGCGATCACTTTATCGACGTCAGTCGATTTGGCTTTATTAACTGCTTGCTTCCACATATTGATACCGATATAGGCGACTTCCATCGGGTCATTGGTCAGTGGCTTGTCTTTGTGTCCCGAGATATTTTTTGCTTTCGCGTAGCTTCCCCATTTTTTGGTGAACTCATCATTAGTCGGATTTTTGATCGACATGAAGTAGTTCCATGCGGCGAGATGGCCAACCAGTGGCTTGGTGCCAACACCGCGTAATTCTTCCTCACCTACCGAAAACGCGACGACAGGTGCATCCTTAGCCTTCAAGCCAGCATTGCCAAGCTCTTTGTAGAACGGAACGTTCGAGTCACCGTTGATGGTAGAGACCACTACGGGCTTGCCACCCTGCGAGAATTTTTTTACATTAGCGACGATAGTCTGATAATCAGAATGACCAAATGGGGTGTACTTCTCATCGATATCTGACTCTTTCACGCCTTTTGACTTCAAATACGCACGCAAGATTTTGTTGGTTGTACGCGGATAAACATAATCGGTACCCAGCAACACCCAGCGCTTGGCACCACCGCCTTCTTTACTCATTAAGTAGTCAACTACGGGAATCGCCTGCTGGTTGGGTGCTGCACCGGTGTAGAACACATTCTTCGAAAGCTCTTCACCTTCGTACTGCACAGGATAGAACAGCAAGCCATTAAGTTCTTCAACAACCGGTAGGACAGATTTTCTGGATACCGATGTCCAGCAGCCAAAAATCACGGCAACTTTGTCTTGGATGAGCAGCTGCTTGGTCTTCTCCGCAAATAATGGCCAGTTGGATGCCGGGTCAACAACGACGGGCTCCAGCTTTTTACCGAGTACACCGCCCTTGGCATTGATTTCATCAATCGCCATTAATACCGTGTCTTTAAGAACGGTCTCCGAAATGGCCATGGTGCCGGACAGACTGTGAAGCACGCCCACTTCAATGGTGTCGGCGGCGGCGGCATAATTTGAAATACTTAACCCACTAACAGCGACTGCGGCGATCGCAGTCAGGGTTTTCAGACAGAAGCGGCGGTTCATCATGCAATGTTCTCCTGAGGTTATGAGGACAGTTTGTGAGAGCGGTTTTGGTGCAGCTACACCCATTTGGTAACCGCCGTGCCCACCTCACCGGCTTAACGTTAGCGCCCTGAATATCAGAGGTTTATTTGATTGGGGAGAATCTTTAAAAATTGAATATCCCCACTTCGGGGCGAAGTAGGTGCTTGCATTGGACGAGATTGGCGCACCACGCATCCACGCAGTGCGAAAAAATCACCCGCTAAATTGGTGCGAGCCTGGGCAGAAGTGCTTTACTGCGTTGTTATTATTGAAGGAGGCATTAAGCGCGCATCAATCAAGCCGGATGGCTACGTACTCAGATCGCGGCCTTGTGTTTCCGGCAGCTTGAAGTAGCACACCAGCAGCGCCAGTAGTAGCAGCGCATTCGGGTAGAGCAAGCCGATCAGGGCAATGCCCGATTTGCTCGCAATGAGGTTCACCATATAGGGAGACAAGCCGCCGATCCAGCCCGCAGAGAGGTTATGCGGCAAGCCGACGGCGGTATAGCGGGTACGGGCACTAAATAATTCCGATAATAGGGCCGTCTGCGGGCCGGTGACCAGTGCCACTGCGGTTACCAATATCAACTGCAGCGCAAATACCAGAGGTAAATGATTTATCAGTTGGGGCAGGGCGCTGTAAATCGGGACAATCGCTACAGTACCGAGTAGCAAACCGGATAGCACTACCGGTCGTCTGCCCCACCGGTCAGATAAAGCCCCGGCGAAGAATGTCAGAGGGAACAGGCAACAGGTACTCGCAGCACTTAGCCAGCTCACCGTAACCGAATTCATCTGCACCACAGTTTTTAAGTACACAGTAAGGTACACCTGCGAGCTGAAGAATAAAACACTGCCGCCGGCTGAAACGCCAAAAAATAGCAGCAGCATATGCTGCAAGGTTTTTGGATCTTGAACACAGTCCTTGAGTGGCGTAACACTGGTATTTCCGGTGTTTTTTATTTGATTGAATACCGGCGACTCAAGCAGCGCGAGTCTTGCTCTGAAACTTAGCAGTAGCAACACCGCGGAAAATAAAAACGGTATACGCCAGCCCCAACTCAAAAATGCTTCAGCGCTGAGCCAGGTCTGCAGAATGATCAGCTGTGCAGTCGACGCCAATATGCCGAGACCTCCCATCCACTGCAACACACTGGTTGCAGCACCGCGCTTTTCAGCGGGTGCATGCTCTGCGAGGTAAACATTGGCTCCGCCAATTTCACCGCCCATCGCTAACCCTTGAATGACTCTTAGCAGTATGAGTAATCCGGTAGCCCACCAGCCCCAGTGGTCAAAGGTGGGGAGCAGTCCCACCAAAAACGTGGCGACGCCCATGATGCCAATCGTCGCGATGAAGACGTGGCGGCGACCGAATCGATCGCCGAATGATCCGAATACGGCAGCGCCAAGCGGCCGTACCACCATACCAATCCCAAAAGTAGCCAAGCTGTAGAGCAATCCAGCGACCGGGTCATCTGCCGGGAAAAACAGCGCTGCAAAATGAACTGCAAGTGTGGCGAAGGTCAGGAAGTCGTACCACTCGATGAAAGTGCCAAAGCACGCGGCCAGCGCGATACGGTTGTAGTTGTTGGGTTCGGACATGGCGGGATTGTGCCTGATGCAGGCGCTATGCGAGCGCGGTGAGTATGAATAAATTATTAATATATAAACTTTTGCAATCACCGAGATAGCGCCTTAGACTCAAGCGCATGTATCTCAGCGTACGCAAAACTCGGCTGCTATCCAAAGCATTCGGCCTGTTGGCGGAAGGCTTGTCTGCGACCGACGTGCGCGAGCAGCTGGGCTATTGTTTGATGGAGCTATTACAGGCAGATTTTTTCGCGTCGTATGTATGGAATGACGCTGAAAACAAGTTTGATGAAGGTATCTCCATTAACATGGACCCAGCCAATCTGGGTACCTATGATGCCTATTATCAGTTTCATGATCCGATTACCTTCGAGCTGCAGCGGCGCAGAGTACCAACGCTGGTCACACAAATCATGCCGCAGCGAGAGCTGATGCAAACCGAGTTTTTTAACGACTTTCTAGCGCGTGACGGTCTGCATTGGGGTGTGAACGTCTACAGCAATGTAAATGGTCGTAATGTCGGCGATTTGCGGATATGGCGTCGACATAATCGATCAAACTTTGATCGTCATACCCTCGAGCTATTGAATCTGATTGAGCCGGCATTCTCAAAAGCCTTGCGCCAAAGCACTGAGGTTGATTTCCCGAGCGACCGAAACCCCGAAGGTGTATCAGTGCTGTCGGTACGAGAGCGCGCTGTCGCGCAGTGCGTGATCGAGGGGTTAACAGATAAAGAGATTGCAATGCGGCTTGCGATTGAGGTGTCTACCGTACGTACTTACTTAAAGCGAATTTTTTCAAAGCTTGGCTTGAACCGGCGCAGCGGCATGGCCGCCGCACTCGGTAAAAATCATTAGCGGTTACCGCTTTGCGGGGGGTGGCAAGCGTCCGAATAAATTCTCGAGCGCTAGCCCTGCACCGATTAGTTTACGGTCGCTACCTGCTGGACCATCAAGCTCCAGTCCGATCGGAAGCTTGCTCGAGGCTCCCAGACTCACCGGTATCTGCAGGCCTGGTATACCGGCGTTACTGCCCGGATCGGTATTCTGAATATAAGCAAGAAAATTACCCAGACTGCTGGAATCTGGTGTGGCATCCATCGCAACCTTGGTCACAGTCGGGAATACAAGCGCATCAATCTTGTGTTTGCTAAAAGTGGATTGATACAGCTTGATCAATGCCGGCCGTACAGTGCTTATTGCTGCGTCATAGGCGGGCTTTGCATCCACGAGTGAATTATCAGGTCCTGGTAGTTTACGCGGTATGACCAAGCCATCGTAGGTACCTTTAACATCCGGGCTAGTAATTTCTTTAGCGACGTCAGCGATAGTGATACCGGAGCCGCTGTAGTTAAGGTAACTGACCATATCGTCATACGCCTCGTACAACGCAACCGGAAATCCGATTTGCCCATTCAGCTCCATCAGCCCAGGTATATCGATATCAACAATCGTTACCCCGGCATCTTTCATTTTTTGTAAAGCCAAATCAAATCCGGCTTTGGTATCCGCATCCAGGTTAGCAAGCATTGGCGCGTAGACGCCGAAGCGAAGTTTTTTAAGGTCGGCGGCGCGGACGGGAGATTCTCCAGTAATCACTCGATCGAGTAGCTCAACATCCGCCATGCTAATTGCCATCGGGCCGGCAGTGTCGCGGGTACGTGAGATCGGCGCAATTCCCGCCTGCGAGTACCTTCCTACGGTGGGACGTAGCGATGCGCAGCCATTTAATGCACACGGGACTCGGACAGAGCCGCCGGTATCGGTTCCAAGGCCTGCTGGGGCAATTCTTGCGGAGACAGCTGCTGCCGTACCAGATGAAGACCCACCCGCAATCTTGCTGCTGTCGTAAGCATTACGTACGCCGGCGTTGGAACTGCTCGAGAAGCTGGGATTAAAACCCGAAACACCAAATGCCAATTCGTGCATATTGGTTTTGCCAATGACGATGGCGCCTGCCGCACGTAATTTAGCGACCACTGGCGCATCATTTTTGGGTACGTATTTCAGCAGTGCTTTAGTGCCAGCGGTACTGGGCAGGCCTGCCACCTCGATGTTATCTTTTATGACGATCGGCACACCTTCGAGCGGCTTGCAACGCGCGCCGCTCTTTCTGGCAGCGTCCGCTTGCTTAGCAGCAGCCATCGCACCACCCTCGTCCAGAGTGATAAATGCATTTAGCTCGGATAGCGCCTTCGCTCGGCGAAGCGCCTCAGCTACCAGGGTCTCGCTCTTAACCTTACCCGCACAAATATCCGCAGCGGCTTTTGCCGCCGTCAAGGCCTCTGAACCCGTGGCATGGTGATCTGCATAAGCCGATGGTGCGACTATGAGCGCCGCCGCGAACATGCTGGCCGCAGCGCTTGAGAAGCTTTGCTTGTACATGATGCTCTCCTTGAGTGTTTATTGAGCCAAGCATGACCCAAGGAGGAGTGTGTTGGGATTGGGGCGTGTCGTCTGTCCTCATTGTTGGGGACATTCGAGATTTCGCCAGTCAGCATTTTGCCGGTGGTGGTAAACGGCCAAACAAGTTCTCCAGTGCGAGCCCGATGCTGATCAATTTTCGGTCGCTGCCCGCTGGGCCATCCAGCTCTAGCCCAACCGGCAGGTTGCTCGATACACCAAGACCAATAGGCACCTGCAAGCCAGGTAGACCAGCGTTGCTACCGGGATCCGTATTTTGAATATAGGCTAAGGTGTTGCTTGAACTGCTAGATTCTGGGCCCGCAGCAGCTAGACCTGCAAAAAATTGCTGATTAACTACTTTTTCATCTGGGTGGTGATTTTGCGGGTGCAGGCTTGCAAATGTTGCAAATTGCGAAATTTCAAGGGTTTATTTATCCCGGAGGACGAAAACCTGGCGAAAACTGGCGATTTCCTGAGGTTTTCCAACGAATGTCCCGAAGGTTTGGCGGGATACCAGCCATTTCCGGTCGCCCAAGGCCCCAGTTCGGCCATAACTTTTGTGTGCTCGTCCACTACTCTTGAAAGGAGAACACTCATGAGCACACTGTCATCACTAAAGCTGGTCGCTGCACGCAAGCCCAGATCAGGTGGTTTACCGCCGTTGCCTCTCGTTAATCCATAGGACTTCGAATGCTAAGCTTGAAGTTCAAACATTGCGCTTGTGCGTTATTTTTTGGGTCCTTATTTTTTCTGAACCCGTTGTTCGCAAAGCCAGTTTCATCTGACCTTGAGGGATGCCATGCTGCTTTATGACCACATTGCAGATAAGAGCGGTTTCTTGCAGTACCGCAAGCTGATATGACGGCAGATTCCACTCCGACTCGGGTTGTCATTTCTTCAGTCGATGCCTTGCCCATGCCTGAAGGTCGACTCAGCAAACAGGTCTTGAATACGCCCGGGTTGGAAGTGCGTTGGTATCGACCCCCTGGCCTGGACCCGCAAACACCCCACGACCGAGACGAGGTCTATGTCGTTGTCTCTGGTCAGGGTGATTTTGTTCGCGAGGGAGAGCGCGTGAAGTTTTCGCCTGGCGACTTGCTCTTTGCTGCCAAGGGTGAGGCGCATCGATTCGAGAATCACACCCCAGACACGTCAGTCTGGGTCATCTTTGGGCCGGGCGCATAGGTTGATGGCTGCCGTACCAATGGGATCAGGATCGAACCCTGGCGATTGATGAGTTCGAATCCCCGACCTCATCAAAAACAGGGGCTCTGAAAGCTGAGCGGGTTAGTTGAACAAACCCTGCTGGCCCGCCAAAATTACCTGTACTAACTTGCTCATGGCCACATGAGTATGCCCGGAGCCCCGCACCACGCCGGGGCTTTTTGCGTTGGGCTGTTGACCTCGCCCCGCCGAAAACAACCCCAAAACCGTGCTCAAACCGCTTTCTGCTCAAAACCTATTGACCTGAGCAAGGCTAGGTACGCCTCTCAAAAATGGGGTGTTCTGGGGCGTACTGATTGAACGGGTGTTAGTTGGCATGCCGTTTTAAGCCCCATGCAAATTACTCAGGCGTGCTCTGAATTCTGCTAGACGCCCCGAAGCTTCGGCCAAATAAAACCACTCTTCATCGACCTGAGCATTTCGATTTGGGAAT
>VGHX01000043.1 GCA_016868055.1 Betaproteobacteria bacterium | reverse complement strand
CTACCGGCAAAGCTTTGCCCGAGCTCGTGCCCGTCGCTCCCGCGCTCGCGCCTTCCACGCCGGCGCATACAGCAGCACTTTCCGAGTACCGCATCATTCGGCGCAATGGCGCCGTGGTCGGCTTTGAGCCCTCCAAGATTTCGATCGCGATGACCAAGGCTTTCCTTGCCGTCAACGGCGGTCAGGGCGCAGCGTCTGCGCGTGTGCGCGAGCTGGTCGAGCAGCTTACGCAGGGTGTGGTCGGCGCCCTAATGCGTCGTCAGCCGGCGGGCGGCACTTTCCACATTGAAGATATTCAAGATCAGGTTGAGCTGGCGCTGATGCGCTCGGGTGAGCACGATGTCGCGCGTGCTTACGTGCTGTACCGCGCCAAGCGACAGGAAGAGCGCGCGCAGCAGCAAGCCAAGGGCCCGGCCGAGCCACAAGCCGGCGCGATGCACATCGATATCGATGGTCAGCGTGTTCCGCTCGATCACGACAAGGTGAAGAAAATGATCAGCGCCGCCTGCATCGGCTTGGAGCAGCATGTCGACGCTGAGGCAATTTTGAATGAGACGGTGCGCAATCTGTACGACGGTGTGCCGGTTGAAGAGCTGTATAAGTCTGCAATTCTCGCAGCACGTGCGCTGATGGAAAAAGACCCGGCGTACAGCCAGGTCACCGCGCGTCTGCTGATGCACACGATTCGCAAAGAAGTGTTTGGTCGCGAAGTGGCGCAAGCAGATGCGGGCGAGGCTTATATCGATTACTTCCCGCGCTTCATCAAGCGAGGTGTAGAGGCCGAGCTGCTTGACGCCAAGCTGGCGCAGTTTGATCTGCCCAAGCTCGCCGCAGCGCTGCTGCCGGAGCGTGATCTGCAATTTGGTTATCTCGGTCTGCAAACTTTGTATGACCGCTATTTCCTGCATGTGCAGGGTACCCGTATCGAGATGCCGCAAGCGTTCTACATGCGGGTGGCGATGGGCTTGGCGCTGAATGAGATTGATCGCGAGGCGCGCGCTATCGAGTTCTACAACTTGCTATCGAGCTTTGATTTCATGAGCTCGACGCCTACCTTGTTTAACTCGGGCACGCTACGCTCGCAGCTGTCGTCGTGCTACCTGACCACAGTGGCGGACGACCTTGACGGTATTTACGAGGCGATCAAGGAGAACGCGCTGCTGGCCAAGTACGCAGGCGGTCTGGGCAATGACTGGACCCCGGTGCGCGCGCTCGGCGCTCACATCAAGGGCACCAATGGCAAGTCGCAAGGCGTGGTGCCTTTCCTGAAGGTGGTGAATGACACTGCGGTTGCGGTCAACCAAGGCGGCAAGCGCAAAGGCGCGGTCTGCGCTTACCTCGAGACCTGGCACATGGACATCGAGGAGTTCCTCGATCTGCGCAAGAACACCGGCGACGATCGCCGTCGCACGCACGACATGAACACCGCCAACTGGATTCCGGATCTGTTCATGAAGCGCGTCATGGAGAAGGGCGCATGGACGCTGTTTTCGCCTTCCGATGTGCCGGATCTGCACGACTTGTACGGCAAGAAGTTCGAGGAAGCTTACCTGCGCTACGAGGCGCGCTGTGCCTCCGGTGAAATGAAGCTGTTCAAGAAAGTGCAGGCGAATGACCTCTGGCGCAAAATGCTCTCGATGCTGTTCGAGACCGGGCACCCATGGATTACTTTCAAAGATCCATGCAACATCCGCTCGCCGCAGCAGCACGTGGGCGTGGTGCATAGCTCGAATCTTTGCACCGAGATCACGCTGAACACCAACGAGACCGAGATCGCCGTCTGCAACCTCGGCTCGGTGAACCTGCCGGCGCACATGAAGGACGGCAAGCTCGACCACGAGAAGCTGCAGCACACGATTCGCATTGCGATGCGCATGCTCGACAACGTGATCGACATTAACTACTACTCGGTCAAGAAAGCGCGTGACTCCAACCTGCGTCACCGTCCGGTGGGTATGGGCATCATGGGCTTCCAGGATTGCTTGCACGTGATGCGTGTGCCGTACGCTTCGAAGGAAGCGGTCGAGTTCGCCGATCGCTCGATGGAAGCGGTCTGCTACTACGCCTACATGGCCTCAACCGAGCTGGCAGAAGAGCGCGGTACCTATAGCTCTTACCGCGGCTCGTTGTGGGATCGCGGTATCTTGCCGCAAGATTCGCTGAAGCTGCTGGCAGAAGAGCGCGGTGGTTACCTGGAAGTCGATACCACCGAGACCATGGATTGGCCAGCGCTGCGTGAGCGTATCAAGCGACATGGCATGCGCAACTCCAACTGCGTAGCGATTGCGCCGACCGCGACCATCTCGAACATCATTGGTGTATCGGCATGTATCGAGCCGACTTACCAAAACCTGTACGTCAAGTCGAATCTGTCTGGTGAGTTCACCGACATCAACGAGTACCTGGTGCGTGACCTGAAAGCCAGCGGGCTGTGGGACGAGGTGATGGTTGCCGATCTCAAGTACTTTGACGGTAGTTTGGCGCGTATCGATCGCATCCCGGAAGATCTGCGCGCGCTGTACGCCACTGCGTTTGAGGTCGATCCGAGCTGGTTGGTTGAAGCTGCCTCGCGTCGCCAGAAATGGATCGATCAGGCTGAGTCGCTCAACATTTACATGGCCGGCGCATCCGGCAAGCGTCTTGATGAGACCTACAAACTGGCTTGGTTGCGCGGTCTGAAGACCACCTATTACCTGCGCACCATGGCGGCGACGCATGTCGAGAAGTCCACCACCAAAGTGGGTTCGCTCAACGCTGTGTCGGCTGACTTGCCGGTGGCTGCCGTTGCGGCCGCAGCCGATGGCGCCGCCTGCTACTTGCGACCCGGTGATCCCGGCTTCGACGAGTGCGAGGCTTGCCAGTAAACATCGCGTGGCTTGCGCAGCAGACGCTGCTCAAGCCGCCGCGATAAAAAGAATTTATCCTTAACGAATTACGCAACAAAAGGAATATCACATGCTTTCCTGGGATGACGAAGCAGCGGCAGTCGCACCGCGCACCCCACAATCCGCGCCTCGCTTGCAAGCCGTGATGCCGACCCCACCGTTCGCACCATTGGCCGATGCAGCGCTCGACCCTGGCATTCTCGCGCGGACCGAGCCTCGTGCCGATGCCAGCAACCGCGTGAATGCGGTTGATAAGCGCATTATCAATGGCCAGACCGACGTCAATCAGTTGGTGCCGTTCAAGTACAAGTGGGCTTGGGATAAATACCTGGCTGGCTGCGCCAACCACTGGATGCCGCAGGAAATCAACATGCAGCGCGATATCGAGCTGTGGAAGAACCCGAACGGCCTGACCGAAGATGAGCGTCGATTGGTCAAACGCAATCTCGGCTTTTTCGTGACGGCTGATTCATTGGCGGCAAATAACATTGTGCTGGGTACTTACCGCTTTATCACTGCGCCGGAGTGCCGCCAGTACCTGTTGCGGCAGGCGTTTGAAGAGGCCATCCATACCCATGCTTACCAGTACATCGTCGAGTCGTTGGGTCTGGACGAGGGCGAGATCTTCAACGCCTACCACGAGGTCAAGTCGATCCGCGACAAGGACGAGTTCCTGATCCCGTTCATTGATACCCTGACCAATCCGAGCTTCCAGACCGGCACGCCCGAGGCTGACCAGCAGCTGCTGAAGTCGCTGATCGTGTTTGCCTGCATGATGGAGGGGCTGTTCTTCTACGTGGGCTTTACCCAGATCCTGGCGCTCGGTCGCCAGAACAAGATGGTGGGCGCCGCCGAGCAGTACCAGTACATCCTGCGTGACGAGTCGATGCACTGCAATTTCGGGATCGATCTGATCAACACCATCAAGCTCGAGAACCCGCACCTCTGGACCCCAAGCTTCAAAGAGGAGGTGCGCGCATTATTTCTCAAGGCGGTGGAGTTGGAATATCGCTATGCCGAGGATACAATGCCGCGGGGTGTGTTGGGGTTGAACGCACCCATGTTCAAGAGCTATCTGCGCTTTATCGCCAACCGGCGTGCGATGCAGATCGGTCTGGAGCCGTTGTTTGAGCAGGAAGAAAATCCGTTCCCTTGGATGAGCGAGATGATCGATCTGAAGAAGGAGCGTAATTTCTTTGAGACCCGCGTGATCGAGTACCAGACCGGCGGCGCGCTGAGCTGGGACTGATCGCGTTGTAACCGGCGTTTTTTGGTTGATGTGGGCTGATTGGCCTGCTTAGCCGAAGGAGCTGAACTGCTGCATCCCTGAAGTGATGCTGCAGCTCAGCTGCTGCCGTATTCATTAGCGCAAGCGGCGCGTTCTGCTTGCGCCGATGAATAATCCGACCCCGCATTTTGCTCGGTCGGGTTTTAACCTTGTACCTGAGTGATAGCGATCACGTGAAGGAGAACGTCATGGCAACAGCGAAGAAGAAAGCAGCAGCGAAAAAGAAGCCGGCGGCCAAGAAAAAGCTTGTCGTCAAAAAGGCTGCCGCTAAGAAGAAACCCGTAGCGAAGAAGGCGATCAAGAAAGTAGCAAAGAAAGCCGCAGTGAAGAAAGTCGCGAAAAAAGCGGCCAAGAAGTCCACTGCTAAAAAAGCGGTGAAAAAGGTCGCGAAGAAAGCGGTCAAAAAAGCGGCTAAGAAAGCTGTAGCGAAAAAACCGGCAGCAAAGAAACCAGCAGCGAAAAAGGCAGCTAAGAAAGTCGCCAAGAAAGTCGCGAAAAAAGTAGCGAAGAAACCGGTCGCGAAAAAAGCAGTCGCCAAGAAGAAAGTAGTCGCCAAGAAGGTTGTCAAGCCAACGGCGAAGAAGCCGGTTGCCAAGAAAGCGGCACCGAAGGCAGCACCGAAAAAAGCAGCGCCAAAAGCAGCAGCTCCAAAAGCAGCAGCTCCAAAAGCCGCAGCGCCGAAGAAGCCGGCGGCCGTCGCCAAACCTGCAGCGCCAGCACCTGCTCCGGCACCAGCGCCGGCACCGGTAGCACCGGCCGCACCTGCAACGACGGTACTGAGCCCGGCAGCTGCTTGGCCGTTCCCAACCGGTCTGCGCCCTTAAGCGACTGCGGCTCGGAGCCCACAGCGGGCGCGAGCGAAAATACCGCTGCTGGCTTTCAGGCTGCAGCGGTATTTTTGTTTATCAAGGATCAAAGTGCTGTCCTCGATCTTCAACCTGATCATCGATACCATCGCCGCGATTATCGCGGGCTTGATGCTGTTTCGGTTCTGGATGCAAGTGGTGCGCGTACGTCCACCGTTTTCGCTGGGACAGTTTATTTTTCGTCTGACCGATTGGCTGGTACTTCCCTTAAGGCGAGCGTTACCCGGTGTGGGTGGCCAAGATTGGGCCAGCCTGATCGGCGCGTGCCTGGTGACCCTTGCAGCGATAGGCATTCAGCTGGGTATACGGTCTGCGTTTGCGGTTGAGCCTTGGCTGCTGCTGTCGTTGCTCTCGCTGGTGCACGCGATCGCCTACGGATTTATCGGGCTGATCATCCTCGAGGTGATACTGAGTTGGGTGAACCCTTACGCGCCCATCGCGCCTACAGTTCGCGCGCTAACAGAGCCGTTGTTGCAGCCGTTCCGTCGTCTGTTACCAGCGATATCAGGCATTGATTTATCGCCGATTCTCGCTTTCCTCGCGCTACGAATACTGCTGTTCGTGGTCGAGAACCTGGTCTACGCTATTTATTGATGGCCCCACCATGGTGCAGCCGTCAGGGGGATGACTTGCGTTTGGCGGTTTATGTGCAGCCCAATGCCGCTACCTCAGCGGTGGTTGGTGAGCATGACGGCGCATTGAAGTTGAAGCTCAAGGCGCCACCGGTCGACGGAAAGGCGAACGATGCGCTGCAGTCCATCATTGCCGAGCTATTGGGCGTGGCAAGGCGAGATGTGAGCTTGTTGCAGGGTTTATCCAGCAGAAAGAAGGTGATTTCAGTGAAGACTGCGATGTCGGTGGAACAGGCTTGCGCCTTGCTCACAGCATCAGCACAGTAACGATGTTCGAGGACGTCGTTATGGGCGAAGCGGCGATCTGACGCTTTCTCGACCTCAGGCAAATCGATAGCCGAATTCCTGCTCGAAGCGCGCCTCAATGTCTTCAATGGTGGGCGCATGATTTTGCCCGCCTTGGCTTTCGATTTTGATGGCGCCCATCAGCGAAGCAAGCCGGCCGATGGTCATCCAATCCATCTCGCGTGTCAGGCCTAGTAACATACCGGCACGAAACGCATCACCGCAGCCAGTAGGGTCGATCACCTTGTCGGTTTTGACAACGGGAATGTCGTAGCGTGCGTCTGCCGTAAAAATTTCAGCGCCTTGTTCACCACGCGTGACCACCAGCGCGGAGACGCGCTCGGCGATTTCAGGCAAGCTCAGTGCGGTGCGCTCGGTCAGTAACTCGGCCTCGTAGTCATTGACCGCGACATAAGTTGCCATCTCGATGAACTGTTTCAGCTCCTCGCCGCTGAACATCGGCAGACCTTGGCCGGGGTCAAAGATGAAGGGAATACCGTGTGACGCGCAATCCCGTGCATGTTCGATCATGCCATCTCGGCCGTCCGGCGCAATGATGGCAAGCTTAACGCTGCCTGCATCTTGCACCTTGATGTGGTGTGAGTTCGACATTGCGCCGGGGTGGAACGCAGTGATCTGATTATTGGCTTCATCGGTCGTGATGAAAGCCTGCGCTGTGTACGCGTCCTGATAAGAGCGAATGCAACGTGTGCTGATGCCCAGCGTATTCAGCCGATCTACATAGGGCGCGCCGTCTTGCCCGAGCGTGGCCATGATGAGCGGGTCGCCGTTGAGCAGCTTCAGGTTGTAAGCAATATTCCCGGCACAGCCACCATATTCGCGCCGAATGTCCGGCACTAAAAAAGCGACATTGATCTTATGAAGTTGATCCGCCAGCAGCGCTTCGGAGAAGCGGCCATGAAACGACATGATGGTGTCAAACGCGAGCGAGCCGCAGATCAAAGAAGTCATGATGAAAAATTCAAGGGTAGAAGATACTGACAGCAAAGCCGGCAGGCGGCTCGCCACTTAGCATGAGTGGTAATCGAATTTCGCGCTCGGAACGCGGCGGCATGCCCTCGCGAAGCTCGCTCGCCGAGACATAGCTGTCCGCCGTGAACACTTTGCGTACCAGCAGCGTGCCGTCGGTATCACGCAGGCTGAGCTCGAGCGCGGGCCAGGTTTGTACAGTGTCCGAGGTATTCTGCAGCAGTGCGACCAAGTTCATGGGCATCGCCGGCTCAGCCCCGCTTGCAGCGGCTTGGTTTCCAGATTCCGGCGGCGGCGCCTGCTCGAGGCGGCTGGCGCTAATCGAGAGCTGCTCGAGATTAAGCGGTAGCTTGATTTCGCAATGCAGGCGCGCACACGCCGCACGTAGCCACTGACCCGCTTGCGGAGAGCGCGCTGCAATCTCGTTGCGAAATACCCAGCCAAGTTGGGCAATGAGTGCGACTACCAACAGCGGAATTCCGACCCATAGCACTACCCCCCAGCGACGACGTTCACGCTGATCATGCTGTGCGCGCTGTATAAAGCCCGGTGGCGTTGCGACGAAAGAGTCAGTATCTTGGTGCGGTTCAGCGGTGCTGTTGGCCGCGACCTGATGTACAGAGGATGCGTCGGCGGTATCTTCACTGAACTCGGTCTGGTGCGTGCCTGTCGGCGGCGCCCACGGCTTGCTTTGAAGATCAGCGATTGCGCGCGACAGCGCATCAAGCTCTTCTTGCATGTTCGACGCGCCAGCTGCATTCGCGCTCTGCGCTGCAGTGCCAACATCAAACAGCGTCATCCGGTTGGATAGATCCTGCGCATCAGCAGTTTCGGCGGAGGCGACGCCAGCCTCGCCGGTGTACTCGAACACGGTATCAATACCGTTGAACACCTCGCGACAGGCACCGCATCGCACTTTTCCGTCACGCAGCTCAAGCTGCGCTAGCGTCACGCGAAATTGCGTGCCGCAGTGAGGGCATTGGGTCGCTAGTTGCTCCATCGTCAGTGTTCCTTGCGGCCAGCCAGTGCAACCCAGCCTTCGCGCTCGGCTGCGATAGACAGCGCAATGTACGGCGCATAGCAAGCGATCAGCTCATCTGCCTGGCGCGCCAGTATGCCTGACAGTACCATGGCGCCGCCCTGTGCCACCCGACTAGCCAGCATCGGCGCCATTAGCTTGAGCGGACCAGAGAGAATATTGGCGGCGACGATGTCGTAGCGCGTGCCTGCGCGAGCCAGTGCATAGTCGCCAGGTACGAACCAGCGCACCTGATCGCACTGGTTGCGCTGCGCATTGTCATGCGCGGCGCTAATCGCTTGCGGGTCGATATCGATACCGTCGACACGCTCTGCGCCGAGTTTGCGCGCCAGGATGGCCAGAATGCCGGACCCACAGCCATAGTCGAGCACGCTGCAACCTGCCTGTACATGCTGCTCCAGCCACTCCATGCAGAGACGCGTGGTCGGGTGGCTACCGGTACCGAAGGCCAAGCCCGGATCAAGCTCAAGGACCAGCGCATCAGGAACAGGCGCGGCGTGCCAGCTAGGTACCACCCAGATGTTTTTACCGATGGGGATCGGATCAAACTGTGCCTGCGTTACCCGCACCCAGTCTTGCTCTGCTACCGAGCGTAATGAGAAGCTCAACTGATCAATATCTTCGCATTGCGCCTTGGCTCTGTTGACCAACGCCGAGTGATCGGTATCAGCCGAGGTTAGCGCGACGACGCGACTACGTTCCCATGCATGCGCGGCTGGCTCCATACCGGGCTCGCCGAACAGTGGCTGCTCAGCCTCGGTACCGAGATCAGCATCCTCGACCGATACGGACAAGGCCCCGGCCTCGATCAATGCGTCCGAGACCTGCTCGGCTTGCGCTCGCGGCAACTCGATCACGATCTCGGTCCAGCTCATCTCAGCTATTTCTTGTTGGCGAGCTTTTGTTCGAGGTAGTGAATATTGGTGCCCCCCTCGATGAAGCGTCCGTCTACCATCAGCTCGCGATGTAGCGGAATATTGGTCAGTATGCCTTCAACCACCATCTCCGATAACGCGATTTGCATGCGCTTGATCGCCTGCTCGCGCGTGATACCGAAAGAGATGACTTTGCCCACCATCGAGTCGTAGTTGGGTGGCACGAAGTAGCCCGCGTAGGCATGTGAATCGACCCGGATGCCCGGGCCGCCGGGTGCGTGCCATGCGGTAATGCGGCCAGGGGAGGGCGTGAACTTGAACGGATCCTCGGCGTTGATACGGCACTCGACCGCATGACCTTTCAGCACAATGTCCCGCTGCTTGAACCGTAGCCGCTCACCTGCCGCAATACGGATTTGCTCTTGCACCAGATCGATACCGGTGATCATTTCAGTGACCGGGTGCTCAACCTGAATACGTGTGTTCATCTCAATGAAATAGAACTCACCGTTCTCGTACAAGAACTCGAAAGTACCTGCACCGCGATAACCAATTTTGCGGCAGGCATCCGCGCAGCGGTCGCCGATTTTTTCGATCAGCTTGCGCGGGATACCAGGCGCGGGCGCTTCTTCGATCACTTTTTGATGACGGCGCTGCATCGAGCAGTCGCGCTCACCGAGCCAGATTGCGTTCTTGAATTCGTCGGCAAGAATCTGGATTTCCACATGACGTGGATTCTCCAGATACTTCTCCATATAGACCTCAGGATTACCGAACGCGGTACCCGCTTCGGTTTTGGTCATGGTGACCGCGTTCAGTAGCGCGGCTTCGGTATGCACAACGCGCATACCCCGACCGCCACCACCACCTGCCGCTTTGATGATGACCGGGTAGCCAATACGGCGCGCGGTTTGCACGATGATTTTCGGGTCGTCCGGCAACGCGCCCTCAGAGCCGGGAACGCACGGTACACCGGCCTTGATCATGGCCTGCTTGGCAGAGACCTTGTCACCCATCATGCGGATCGAATCCGAACGCGGCCCGATAAATACAAAGCCGGACTGCTCGACGCGCTCGGCGAAGTCGGCGTTCTCGGATAAAAAACCGTAACCAGGATGAATCGCTTCAGCATCAGTTACCTCGGCGGCGCTGATGATGGCGGGCATCGATAGATAGCTTTGCGCCGACGGAGGCGGACCAATACACACCGACTCGTCGGCCAGCTTGACGTACTTTGCTTCGCGGTCGGCTTCCGAGTGCACCACCACGGTTTTGATGCCCATCTCGCGGCAGGCCCGCTGTATGCGTAAGGCGATTTCGCCGCGGTTAGCGATCAGGATTTTTTCAAACATGTTTTTTCAATTTCGGTGAGAGGGCGCTTCATTCGATGATGAACAGCGGCTGACCGAACTCGACTGCTTGTCCGTTCTCAACCAGAATCTGGCGAATGGTGCCGCTCGCATCGGCATCAATTTCATTGAGCAGTTTCATCGCCTCGATAATGCACAGCGTATCGCCTTCTTTCACGCTGGAGCCGATATCGACAAACGCAGCCGCGCCTGGCGCCGAGGCACGATAAAACGTACCCACCATCGGTGATTTCACAATGTGTCCGAACGGCGCGGCCTCGGCGGGCGCTGCTGCCGCAAGCGGTACCGCTGCCGCTGCAGGCGCATGGGCCGGCGCAGTCGGCGCTGGTGCGGCAGCCGACGGCATCATCACCACTTGGTTTTGCGCGGCAGGCGCGCTGCTTTTGACGATGCGAACCTTGCTCTCACCTTCGGTGACCTCAAGCTCGGAGATATCGGACTCGGCCACTAAATCAATCAGGGTCTTGAGTTTTCTGAGATCCATAGGTGTTGTGTACTGGGTTGATGGGATTCGGTGGGGCACGTGATGCGCATCACCGGACTGGTTGATGGTGGGCTACAAGCTGTGCAGCGCGTGATCAATCGCGTATCGGTAGCCATTGATACCCAAGCCGCACACTACGCCCGCCGCAAGCTCGGATAAAAAAGAGTGATGCCGGAAATCTTCGCGACGATGAATATTCGATATATGCACCTCAATGAACGGAATGCCTACGCCGGCCAGCGCGTCTCGCAACGCGACGCTGGTATGCGTCAGACCGCCAGGATTGATCACGATACTGTCAACGCCCTCATGACGTGCGGCATGGATGCGATCAATCAGCTCACCCTCATGATTGCTCTGAAACACGCTGAGTGTGGCGCCGGCAGTTTCCGCCTGCGCCATCGCCTCGCGTTCTATTTCGGCGAGCGTGGTCGAACCGTACACCTCGGGCTCGCGGGTGCCGAGCAGGTTGAGGTTGGGTCCGTTAACCAGGAGCAGATGTTTTGCCATCGAAAAAGCCGCAATTTGGCGAAGAAGACTGCATTTTCCTGCAAATTGACGCCGGATGGCAAGAACAAACGCTGCTGATGTCTATAACCGACGGCTACAGGGATGACAGATCAGCCCGGACTTGCTCCATGTCCAAGCGTCCCATGTAGCTCTTGCGCACGCTGCCATCTGCTCCGATCAGGAGCGTAAACGGCAGGCCGCCCGATTGATTACCAAACTGCTTGGACAGCTCGGTGCCTTCCAGGCCGCCCAGCAGCAGCGGGTAGGTGATTTGGTGCTTCTCTGCAAATTCGCGGATGTTGGAGGGTGAATCAATGCCAATGCCGACAACTTGCACGTTTTTACTGACAAAATCATTTTGCAGGGCAACCAGCTCCGGCATCTCGGATACGCATGGCGGGCACCAAGTCGCCCAGAAATTCAGCACCAACACCTTGCCTTGCCACTCCGACATCTTGCGCTGCTTGCCTGCGCTGTCTTTCATCGAGATCTGCATCAGGGCCGCCACAGCGGTGTCGGCTGGCGCTGAAGGTTGCAGACGCTTTACGCCAAAATAAATGCCGATCGCAGTAAACAAAACGGCGATAACAACAAAAGCGGTAATTTTCTTCAACTTTGAGACCCCTCGGCCAGCAGCGCCCGCAGCCCTGCAAGGTCGGCACGGTCGCCAAACTTGCGGCTGGCGCCGCGCAAATCGTCGCGATCATACAGGGATAGATGAATACCTTTATGCTTCCACATGAAAGACAAGGTTTCGACCTGCCGGTCCGGGTAGCGGAAATGGCTGGACTCGGAAACTTCGTAGTTGATATTTGCGTTTAACAAGTACACGGCGACGTCTTTGGTGTTTTCTGTGAACAGCAGCAGGTGAATATCGGAGTGCTCGCCCGCTGTACCGTTGAGCACCGCGCCCACCAGCCACGGCGAGAAGTCGGCCAGTTTTTCCATCCACTCCAGCGCGATCAAGCGCAGCAGTTGCAGCCGCTGGGGCTGTGAATCCCCCAGGAACAAGGCCTGATACTCACGCACGTGCGCTTCGACTTGCGCGTTATCCGGTAATACATCGCCGCGAATTTTTTGATGGCCGATAATTAACTTTGCTGCTTTACGTTTGGCGCTGGCATAGTCCGCGCCGTCTTCGGCAATCATGCGCGCCGCTGCCGCGGCGATTTCTGCGCGCAAATGCTCGGCATCACTCGGTGTGTAAATTGGCATAGAAAAGCAGCACGGGCTCTGTGAATCTCATATTGCGGCTGGCGGAGGCAAAGCGTTCATGCCATCAATGCGGCCAGTAAGTTTGCTGCAGACGCCGACAGCTCAAACAGCCGGTCGGGTAGAATCGCGCATTCTTGATGCGCCTGCGCGACACAGATTCTATATGCACATTCACATCCTCGGCATATGCGGCACCTTCATGGGGGGGCTCGCGGTGCTGGCCAAAGAAGCCGGTTACAAAGTCACCGGCTGCGATGCCAACGTTTACCCACCGATGAGTACGCAGCTACGCGCTCAGGAAATAGAGCTGATCGAAGGCTTTGGTCCGCACCAGATGAGTCTGCGACCGGATATGTACGTGGTGGGCAATGTTGTTTCGCGCGGTAACCCGCTGATGGAAGCGATCATGAACCGCGGCTTACCCTACACCTCGGGGCCGCAGTGGTTGGGCGAGCATATTTTGCGCGACAAGTGGGTATTGTCTGTTGCGGGAACCCATGGCAAGACCACCACCGCTTCGATGCTGGCATGGATATTAGAAGATGCCGGGTACCAGCCGGGTTTTCTGATTGGCGGTGTGCCGATGAATTTCGGCATTTCGGCGCGACTGGGCGGCGCGGGCGGTGACGGCGCTTCATTTTTCGTGATTGAAGCGGATGAGTATGACACTGCGTTCTTCGACAAGCGCAGCAAGTTTGTGCACTACCGCTCACGCACAGCCATCTTGAATAATCTCGAATATGACCACGCCGATATTTTTCCTGACTTGGCGGCCATCGAGACACAGTTTCATCATCTGGTGCGTAGCATGCCTTCGAGCGCACGCCTGATCGTCAACGGTGGAGAGGCATCATTGCGTCGCGTGATCGAGCGTGGCTGCTGGAGCGAAGTCGAGTGGTTTAATGCTGAGCAAGGTTGGCAAATGATCGAGCACGGCGAAGACCGCTTCGATATCTTGCACCAAGGCGAGCGCGTCGGTGCCTTGCGCTGGACACTCACGGGTACTCATAACCGCTGGAACGCAATCGCAGCGATCGCAGCGGCGCGCCATGTCGGCGTGCAGCCATCGCAGGCGATTGTGTCGTTGGCCTCATTTGAAAACGTCAAGCGGCGCATGGAGACCCGCGGTATCGTCAACGGCATTACCGTGATTGACGATTTCGCGCATCATCCTACGGCGATCGCCACCACGGTAGGTGGCTTGCGACACAAGCTTGGCAAGGCGCGCATTCTTGCGGTACTCGAGCCACGCTCCAACACTATGAAGCTGGGTACCATGAAAGACGCCCTACCCGGCAGCTTGGCCGAGGCGGATCTTGTGTTCGGCTATGGCGCCAAAGGCGAAGGCAAGGATGCGCTCGGTTGGGATCTGGGCGCTGCGCTGTCACCCATGGGTCAGCGTGCGCGTGCTTTCGATGATTTATCGGCGCTGGTGAGTGCGGTGGTCGACGCCGCACAGCCCGGAGACACGGTGCTGGTAATGAGTAATGGCGGCTTTGGTGGCGTACATCAGAAACTACTGGATGCGCTCGGCGCCGTGAATTAGTTGCGTTCGCTGCTCTACCTGCACGGATTTCGCTCTTCGCCGTCATCGTTCAAAGCGCGCTGCATGCAGCGGGTTTTCGAGCAGCTAGGAGAGTCCGAGAAATTCATCTGTCCGCAGCTGCCGCCGTCGCCGAGCGAAGCCTTCGCGTTAGCAAGGCAGTTGGTCAGCGAGTTCTCGGCCGATGGGTTCGCTGTCGTTGGTTCTTCGCTCGGCGGCTTCTACGCCACAGCGATCGCTGAAGCCACGGGCTGTCGCGCGGTCTTGTTGAACCCCGCGATCTGGCCTGCGCGGGATCTTGCGCAGTATATTGGCGAGCAAACCGCGTGGCACTCGGATGATCGGTTCTTTTTCCAGCCGGCGTTTATTGATGAGTTACAGGCATTGACGGTCGAGACAATCACACGGCCCGAGAGCTATTGTTTAATCGCCGCGACCGGTGACGAGGTACTGGACTGGCGCGAGATGACGGCGCGCTATGCCGGCGCAACACAGCGGATAATCGAGGGCAGCGATCACGCCTTGTCGGACTTTGCGCAGTACATCGATGAGGTAGTCAGCTTTTGCGAGCGATGAGAAGCGAATGAATTTATTCTTCGAAGAGTCCGGTGACTTCAAGGTGGGCGCAATCCTGACCCAGCAAGGCGAGGCCTATCAGGTCGAGACACCCTCGGGCAAACGTACCAAGGTACGCGCGCGTGATGTGCTGCTGCAATTCGAAACGCCCTCTGCGGCAGAGATGATGGCCAGCGCGCATCGCTTGTCCGAAGAGATTGATATCGCTTTTTTGTGGGAAGTAGCTGGGGAAGATGAGTTTGGCGTCGTCGAACTCGGCCAAGAGTATTTTGGTCACGCGCCAAAACCCGATGAGGCGGCGAGCTTATTGCTCAAGATTGCATCCTCGCCGATTTACTTTCACAAGAAAGGCAAGGGCCGCTATAAAGCGGCGCCCGCTGCGACGTTGCAAGCAGCGCTGGCCGGGATCGAAAAGAAAAAACAACAAGCACTACTGCAGCAAGCAATGGTAGAGCAGCTGACAGCAGGTCAGCTACCTGACGCTATAAAGATGAGCGCTCGAATTTTGCTCACCAAGCCTGATAAAAATAGCATCGAATACAAAGCGCTGGATGCGGCATGCAACGCGCTACAAACTTCCCCCGCTCGGCTACTGCTGAAAGTTGGGGCGATCGCTTCAGCCAAGCAGCTGCACTTATCACGCTTCTTGACGGAGTATTTCCCGCGCGGGACCGAGTTTCCGAGCATCGCGCTACCGGGCCTTCCGGCGCTGCCCTTGGCTGACGTCGCCGCCTTCTCGATTGACGATGTCACGACCACTGAGATTGATGACGCATTCTCTGTGACGCACAATGCTGATGGTAGCGTTCGTATCGGTATTCATATTGCCGCGCCCGGTTTGGGTATTACACCGGGCGACACGATTGATCATATCGCGCGTGACCGTATGAGTACGGTGTACATGCCAGGCGATAAGATCACCATGCTGCCGGATGCGTTGGTCGAGCAGTTCACGTTAGCGGTGGGCGATGCACGGCCTTCGTTATCGCTTTACGCGACGCTGGACACGCAGACATGGTCAGTCACCGCGACCGAGACTGTGATCGAGCGCGTGCCTATCGCCGCCAATCTTCGGCACAATGATCTGGATACACAAGTCACCGAGCAAGCACTCGCCGATGGCAGTGGTGACTACCCCTACAAAGACGAGATCACTACGCTATGGCAATGGGCGCAGCAGCTGGAGGCAGCACGTATGCTCAAACGCGAGGCGTTCGGTTTGCGGCCGGAGCAAGTGAATCGGGTTGACTTCAATTTTTATGTTGATGACGACGTCGTCACCATCACCCGCCGCAAGCGTGGCGCGCCACTCGACAAGATAGTCGCCGAGTTGATGATCTTCGCCAACAGCACTTGGGGCAAACTCATGCATGAGCATGGTGTACCCGGTATCTATCGCGCGCAAGGTGGTGGCCAGAGTTGGAACGCACGCATGCAAGTGCGCATGCAAACGCACGCCGCGCCGCATCAGGGCTTGGGGGTTGACCAATATGCGTGGAGTACTTCACCACTCCGCCGCTACACTGATTTGGTAAACCAGTGGCAGATCATGGCCTGCATACGGGGAGGCGTTACCGCGCCGCTGGTGGCACCGTTCAAACACAAAGACGCCGATTTATTCGCTATCGTCTCCGCATTTGATAGCGCATATTCCGCCTACGCTGATTTTCAGTCTACCATGGAGCGTTTCTGGTGCTTGCGCTGGCTGGGACAGCAAGCGCTCAAACAGGCTGAGGCGGTACTGCTCAAAGATGATTTATTGCGCTTGGTCGACATACCACTACTGATACCGATGCCTGGCGTGCGCCATGCGCGCGGTACGCAAATGAAGCTGGAACTGATTCAGTGGGACGAAGTAGACCTGACGGTGCAGGCGCGTGTGCTGGAAGTGGCTACCGTCTCGGCTGATTTGGCCGACCAGATTGCGCTGGAAGAAGCAGATGCCTTGCAGGAGGAAGAGCAAGTCGCTGAGCTAGTCGTTGGTTCAGATAATGAAGCGGTGACAGATACGTATGCCGCGTCAGCGCCGGAACCGGTGCATCCTCTGTCAGCGGCGCAGCCGACAACAATGCAAGCAGCGGGAGCAGTACAAACTGCGCTGCCCGACAGCGGCGCCATGACTGACGATCACGCATGATCAACCGCGACAATCACTTGCTGCTGATTGGTATGGGCGCATCGGTCCTATTGCACGCAGCGCTGTTGGCGTGGCATGTTGATCCACCTGTGTCAGACCGGGCGCGTCCTTTCAATACCGGTTTGTCAGTGATTCTGGTGAATGCCAGGCACGACCATGCACCGATGCAGGCTGATGCGCTGGCGCAGTCCAACCTTGACGGAGGTGGTCAGGCCGAGTCAGGTCGGGCGCGTTCACCTCTACCGAATCTGGGCAGCATGAATGATCAAACACAGCTGCAAGCGCAGCGACAGCGTGTCACTGAGTTGGAGCGCACTCAGCAACGTTTGCTGTCACAGCTAGGCCAGCGCCAACCGCATGTGACCCCGATTGGCGAGCCGCATGAGACGATGCAGCCAGATGCGCGCGATGTCCGCTCGGTGGAGCAGATACAAGCGATGGCGCGGCGCGAAGCCGAGATCGCGCGCGACGTCTCTGACTACAACAAGCGCCCATTAAAGACACAGCTCGGTCCCTCGACGCGTGAAGTGAGTCACGCGCTCTACTACAGCGCGCTTCAGAAAAAAGTCGAACTGACCGGTACCGTGAATTTTCCGCAGCGCGAGGGGAAAAAGTTATACGGCGAGTTAATTGTTTACATCCCCGTGTATCACGATGGGAGTTTGTATACAAAAGAAGGCGGTCCTCGGATCGAGCGTAGCTCGGGAAATGCGGCGTTGGATGCAGCTGCGCTGAGTATTGTGCGGCAGGCCGCGCCGTTTGGACATTTTCCGGCAGCGCTGATGAAAGATGGCCGCGAGCGAGTATGGGAGATCATCACGCGCTTTTCATTCACGCGCGATGACCAACTCGAAACACAATCGCTTGGCAGGTGATCGCATGACAGACCACTACGCTGTCATCGGTAACCCGATCGAGCACAGCAAGTCGCCGCAGATTCATGCGCAATTCGCGCAGCAGACCGGGCAGGCCATTGCGTACCAGCGGCTGCTCGCGCCGGTCGATGGTTTTACGGATATGGTTCATCGCTTCATCGAAAGCGGTGGTCGCGGTGCCAATGTCACCGTGCCATTCAAAATCGAGGCCTTTGCGTTAGCCGTACAACGTAGCGAACGCGCGCAGGCGGCAGGTGCGGTAAATACATTGGTATTTGAGTCCGGCCGAATTATTGGTGACAATACCGACGGCGTTGGTCTGGTTCGGGATATCAGCATCAACGCCGGCGTCATCATCGCGGCTAAGCGCGTGCTCTTGATCGGTGCGGGCGGCGCGGCGCAGGGGGTGATACTGCCGCTGCTTGAGCAGCAGCCGCAATTGGTCACTATCAGCAATCGCACACTCAGCAAAGCAGATGATCTGGTGCGCCAGTTCGCTCATCCGGCACTACAGACTTGCGCGATTGATGCATTGAGCGAGCCTTACGACATTGTGATCAATGCTACCTCCGCGGGTTTGTCGGGTGAATTGCCGCCGCTTCCTGCGACGATATTTGATTCAACTACCTTCGCTTATGACATGCTGTATGCCGCGCAGCCGACGCGGTTCATGCAGTTCGCGCAGCTTCAGGGCGCATCTACGCGTGACGGCTTGGGTATGCTGGTCGAGCAAGCGGCTGAGTCGTTTTATCTATGGCGTGGTGTGCGACCGGACACCGCGCCGGTTTGTAACAACTTACGCGCACAACGATGAGACGGCGTCGCGGTTGGTTGTTTTGGTTGCTGGGCGTGCCGGCAGCGCTGATCATCCTGCTTCAGCTCTGGTATTTTGTTCAGGTTTGCTGGTGGGTGAACCACAACCCCAGCTCGACTGCCTTTATGCGCGAGCAGCTGGCGCGCTTGCGCGAAAAAAATCCCAACGCACAGCTACAGCATCAGTGGGTGCCCTATGAGCGTATTTCGAACAACTTGAAGCGTGCCATTATCGCTTCGGAAGATGCGAACTTCGCCGAGCATGAAGGTGTGGACTGGGAGGCGCTGCAAAAGGCCTACGAAAAAAATGCCAAGAAGGGCAAAGTGGTACGTGGCGGGTCGACCATTACCCAGCAGCTGGCGAAGAACTTATTCTTGTCGAGCGAGCGCAGTTATGTGCGCAAGGCACAGGAGATGTTGATCACTTTCATGATCGAGGCGGTAATGGACAAGCGCCGCATCTTCGAGATTTATCTCAACTCAGTCGAGTGGGGCACCGGCGTGTTCGGTTGTGAGGCGGCAGCGCGTAAGTATTTTGGCGTGGCAGCCGCCAAGCTCGGTCCGGCCGAGGCCGCGCGTTTGGCGGTGATGCTGCCCAACCCACGATTTTTCGGGCGGCATCTCGATTCGAATTATCTGAACAAGCGCTCGGCGTTGATCCTGACGCGCATGAATAGCGCAGATTTACCTTGAGGCGGGCGAAGCAAGCCTTGCCTCATCTCCTGTAAAAAAGTAAACTTGTGCCGTTTTTAACACCGGAGACTCCTTTGGGCAGTCCCATTTCCACTCACCGACCGGTAACGGACGGATCCCTCTCAAGCTGACGCAGCTTCTCGCGCGCCGCTTGCCGGGTTCGGGTGAGCAGGCGTGCATGGCCAAGCCTTGGCCACGCTCCCTAATGTGTAAAGTAATCGACCGGCAGCGTTCGCGCTGCGGCCATGCCACATCCGTGTGGCGGGGGGAAGCGAATGATTAATGTATTTGTTCTGCAAAACGGCCGGCTTAGCCAGGTCAACATCGAGACGCGCGACGACCTTGAACGCGCAGCACCGATCTGGGTTGATCTGACTGACCCTAGTGATGAAGAGCGCGACTGGGTGCGCAGCATCTATGGCGTGACCTTGCCCGATGAGGACGAGGTCAAAGACATTGAGGCCTCTGCGCGTTACTACGAAGCCGATAACGGTGATCTGCATCTGCGCTCGGATTTTTTGCTGGAAGAAGACGAAGGCGAATCGCGCGTGGTGACAGTGGCGTTCATTCTCGCCAAAGATATGTTGTTCTCCATGCATAACGACGACCTGCCCGTGTTTCGGTTGGTGCGTATGCGCGCCCGTTCGCGTCCGGGCTCAATCGAAGATTTCAAAGATGTGCTGCTGGATCTTTACGCCACCGATGTTGAATACTCCGCTGATGCGCTCGAGGGTGTGTATCAGAACTTGGAGGAAGTCAGTCGCAGCGTGCTGCAAAAAGAATTCAGCGATGCAGATGCAGCAGAGTCGCTGTCTGCAATGGCCCGTGAAGAGGATTTGAACGGACGCATTCGGCGCAATATGATGGATACGCGGCGTGCGGTTAGTTTCATGATGCGTGGACGTTTGTTGAATGCCGAGCAGTTTGATGAAGCTCGTCAGATCTTGCGTGATATCGAATCACTCGATGGTCACACCGCGTTCTTATTTGAAAAAATCAACTTTCTGATGGATGCAACTGTTGGTTTTATTAACATCAATCAGAACAAGATCATCAAGATTTTCTCGGTCGCGTCGGTGGTGTTCCTGCCGCCTACGCTTATCGCGAGTATCTACGGTATGAACTTCCGTATCCTTCCAGAACTGAACTGGAGCTTTGGTTATCCGTTTGCGATCGTGCTGATGGTCGCTAGTGCGATTACGCCATTCTGGTATTTCAGAAAACGTGGCTGGTTAAGGTGAAGTTTGAGGCGAGGCGTGCGACAATTTTTGTGAGCGCTCGTGACTCTGAAAATCCGCTAATCTCAATCGGGTCATCCCGGCGCAGGCCGGGATCCAGCTTTCCAATAAATTGTTTTTTGAATTGACTATTTTTTGCATCAATTGTTTTTTGAATTAACTGTGTAGTTTCGCAAAAGCGCTACGTGCGACCGAGATCGTTTCATCGATCACCGCATCGCTATGCATCGCCGATACAAAGCCCGCTTCAAACGCAGACGGTGCGAGGTAAACACCGTCATCCAGCATCGCATGGAAGAACTGATTAAAGCGCTCCTTGTTGCCCGCCATGATCTGCGCATAGTTTTCAGGCACATGCTCGCTGAAATAAATACCAAACATGCCGCCTATGGCATCGGCACTAAACGCCTCACCGACGTCTTTGGCGGCTGCTGATAAACCATCGACCAGTTTACGCGTTTGCGTGCCGAGCTTTTCATAGAAGCCTGGTTGCTGAATGATTTTTAGCGTACTCATACCAGCCGCTACCGCCACCGGGTTACCTGACAAGGTGCCGGCTTGGTACACCGAACCGAGCGGTGCCAAGTGTTTCATCATGTCGGCGCGACCACCAAACGCTGCGACGGGCAAGCCGCCGCCAATCACTTTGCCCAACACCGTCATATCCGGTTGAATGCCGTAGAGCGATTGAGCACCTCCCAAGGCCACCCGAAAGCCCGACATCACCTCATCAAACATGAGTACCGCGCCATGCTGAGTACAGAGCCGGCGCATGGTTTGCAAGAACTCGCTAGTGGCGCGCAGCAGATTCATATTGCCGGCGACGGGTTCGACGATCACTGCCGCGATGCGGTCGCCCATCTGATGGAAAGCATCTTCGAGTTGCGCGCTATCGTTATAGTCGAGCACCATGGTGTGCTTGGCGAAATCAGCCGGTACACCCGACGAGGTGGGATTTCCGAAGGTGAGCAATCCGCTACCCGCTTTCACCAACATCGAATCTGCATGACCGTGGTAGCAGCCCTCAAACTTGATCACCGTATCGCGTCCGGTAACACCGCGTGCAAGCCGCAGCGCACTCATCGCTGCCTCGGTGCCTGACGATACTAGCCGTACCATTTCAATTGACGGTACCAGCTTGCAGATTTCTTCTGCCATCAGGATTTCGCCTTCGGTGGGCGCGCCAAATGAGAGCCCATTAGCCGCCGCTGCTTGTACGGCTTTGATCACCTCAGGATGCGCATGACCCACAATCGCCGGACCCCACGATCCGATGTAGTCGATATAACGCTTGCCATCAGCATCCCAGAAATATGGCCCTTCGGCGCGGGTAATAAAGCGTGGGGTGCCTCCCACCGAACGGAATGCGCGTACCGGTGAATTGACACCGCCGGGCGTGGAGCGCTGCGCGCGTGCAAACAAGCTGTCGTTATGGGACACGGTCACCTCTCTCTTGATCAATAGCGTCTAGGTATGAATTATTTTTCAGCGACGTCAGGCTCTGGCTCGCGCGACCAGAAATAACGGTCAGGCACTCGCTTGCCCATACCCAGGCGCAGCGCGTTGCCAAGTGCGGCATGAGTAAATTCTTCTGCCTCCAGCACAGCCTCGGGCACGTCAACGCCATTTGCCAGCATCGCGCTAATTGCAGCGGACATGGTATTGCCTGCACCGACAAAGGTATCGAGTAGTCGTTGTCGTCGATCGCTACGCACCAAGCCGTCGCCGCCAAACAGCAGATTCGTGACGTGTTGCGCGTCGCCTGGAACGCCCGTCACCAAAACATATTCGCAGCCGAATTCAATCAGCTGCATTGCATCAATCTCCAGCGTGTCGTCATTGCCTGGTTCGCGCCAGGTCTCAGCCACACGCGCCAGCTCATCAGCCGACAGCTGTACCAGTGTGGCTTGTGGTATCAGTAGTTGGCGTATCGCCAGCAGCATGTCTTCATCGTCGCGTTGCTGCGGTAGCAGCGTTGAGAACGGATCCAGCACCATCGGCACTTGCGGGTAATCGGAAACAATCTCTGCCACCAGCGCGATGGTCTCCAGGCTATCAAGGTGGCCCAGTTTGAATGCGGCGACCGGGATATCCTCAAGCAGGGAACGGGCTTGATCAGCGACCCAATCAGCATCTATCGGGTGTACATCTTCGACCGCGGTGGTGTCGGCGATAAGCACCGCGGTGATTACGCAGACG
>VGHX01000042.1 GCA_016868055.1 Betaproteobacteria bacterium | reverse complement strand
CAGACCAAGGGCGGTCGAAGCCGCAGTGTGCTGCTGAACGAACGGATGAAAGCTGAGTTGACTGCCTATGCGCAGTCTGTGAAGATCAAAGACACCAAGCAGGCCTTGTTCTCAACACAGCGCAGTGATGCATTCACGGCTAACTCGCTAACCCAGATTGTCAATGGAATTTACAAACGTGCGGGCTTAGATGGTGCTACCAGCCACAGTGGTCGTAGAACATTCCTTACCAACTTAGCAGAACGTGGGGTAAGTGTGCGTGTGATGATGGCATTAGCAGGACACCGCAATATGGCCACAACGCAGCGGTACATTGATCTGCGACCCGGCGTTTTGCGTAATGCTGTTGAACTCGTTTAGTTTAATTATTCTGAAAATCTTTTCAAGAACCCAAGCTCGACTTGTTTTGCCGCATCAGCGATTGTCTTGAAACCAATATATGCATATGCATCGGATTCAGTCAAACCCGTTGATGCTGCTTTGTCTTTGATCTCCATAAATTTCTTCTTCATTTGCTCCGGTATTACACGAATATGAGCATGAACAAATTGATTTCTAATCTGCCGCAGTACTTCGAAAGTAGCTCTGGTATCTTTCGAGATCGTGATTTCGCATCCAGCAGTTGCAGTTAACCATGTTAGGTATTTATCAGCCAGAGGCCTGTTTTCTTTCAAGTTCAACTCGTCCATCTTGAGTTCTACTTTAGCAGCCTGGGTCACCTTGAGGAGGAAGCTTTCGAAAAGTGAAAAAATTTGAGCAAGTACGGACGACAACAAAAAATTTTCAAAGTACCGCAGATCAGAGTCGGTAATCTCAAAATGAATATCTATTAATTCTGAATACTGTTCTTTCGCCTTGGTTATTGCAGCCGATGTCTGCGATTCCATAAGAAATCGTTTAGATGATGAGGTACTCATTGCATAAAAACGCTGCAAAGAACTTAGTTTGCTTTCAAATTCAAAGAACGCCTCATAAAAAATACCTTCAGTTTGATAAAACTGATCTATACCCAGCACTTCATTTAGGTTGAATAAATTATTATCTTCCATAGTTTTATTTTCTTTTTAATTTTTTTACCTAATTTTCAAAATTACCGCATGGAAAAATGGTTTAATCCTGAGAAACTTTTGAGCCGCCTAGACAATCATTTGTATTGATCAGATTCCACAGAAAAAATTTTCAAAAATATGTTTTATCATGTTGGGCGTCAGATTTCATTGATCAGTAATTTTTTGTGCTCGCTTCGATTTATTCACTTCCGGTACTTCCACCTTCCTAAATAGTGCGTTTCGCGCATTTGGGGCCTTCACTCTTGCAGTGATCGCGGCACCATCAGCACGATCATAGTGTTTTCTTATTATTTCTGGAGAGTTACCCAATTGCATTGCCAGCGAACGAATGTCCACACCATCCATGTTTAACACTGCTGTGCTGTGCGCACTTCGCAGGCTATAAAACACTCTTTTCTTGTTTGTATTTGGGTCGTGCAATAATTTGTGCTCTTCTAGAAAATCCTCGAACATATGATTCAAGCTGGTTGGCAACTTATTTTCTGGGGTCAGAAACACAAAATCGCTTGATTGTTCAGTTATCAGCTCTCTTAGTGTTTTTTTCTCGTATCTGCGAGCCACGATTCCTTTAAGCACCTCGTGAGTTGCGGTGAACGCATTCACGATCCTGCCATCAGTTTTGCCGTCAACGTACATCAACAGCTCAGCCTCCCAAGTCGAGTCAAAAATTGGCTCGCCCTCCTCGTCTTGTCCAATTTGAACTGGTACCTCAACGATTTCATCTCGCTCATTAATCTCCGTTCGCGTAACCGTCTTTGTATAAACCCGTTTTATCTTTATATTTTTCCATGCAAGCTGCAGTAGCTCTTTTCCAGGCCGCGCACCGGTATCCACAAGCACCACCACATACTCGTAAAGTATTTGCCTCAGTTCACGCTTGTATTCACTACGTCCCCTGCTCACCCATTCAGGCAATGCTGACAAAATGACGTTTACCTCATGAACATCGAAAGTTGGAAATGGTTCCGACTTTTTCCCTTTTGTTTCCAGATGAGGCTTCTGTGTCGTGGTCATGAATCCACGAATTATGGCCTCTTCGAAAATTCGATTAAGTGTGACGTTGTGCTTTCTGACGGTACTGTAGGCTAGTTCTTTGCCAGCCGCCTCATTCCGGTGTCGCTCATATTCCTCAAGTATCTTCGGAGTGATGTTATCGATTTCTCTATTACCAAAAAATGGAATCAGGTAATCAAGCGTTATTCGTTTGTACTGTTCGTATGAGATCTTCCCATCACCAGCATCTGTTTTTTTCTCCATCTCTTTCAATGTCAGTTTGGCCACATCCTTAAACTTTTTTGTCGCAGGTGTGTAGTTCTGCTCCAGCCGAACTTCTGCTTTCAGCATCAGTTTGTGGGCACCCGCTTTTGCTTTTTCAAGGTCGCGTTCTTTAGTCGTGCGAACGATCCATTCACCGCCAACTTTAAATCTGCACTGCCAAACGTCTGTGGTTGGTCGCCTGTAAACGATCAACTGGCGATCAATGATTTGGTAGGTAGTATCAATTTTTTCTGGCATTTATAAAATTTAACTTCAAACGCTAATCAGCACAATGGATTTTGTAGAAACGACAGGCAAAAAAAATGGACTGCTGAATTGCAGTCCATCTTGAGTTGGTGGGCCCACCAGGACTTGAACCTGGGACCAAAGGATTATGCTTACCACTACAGCTTTCGCTGCCTGTTTCCAGTTTGTGGTCTGGACTGTCTCTTGTCTTTACGACCTACCCGTACAGTCTCTACACCTTCCCAATATTGCTACTGGGCTTGGCTCGGGATCACCACGCTGCTTGCAGCACAGGCTTCCCCGAATTTGAGTAGTTCTACATGCAGCCAGAGTGAACTTAGCTGTATGCAACCCAATCGCAGCCAACCATTGCAAAGTGCTTTAGGTTGGGTGCTTTTAAGTCCTCTGCTCTAACCAACTGAGCTATAGGCCCGTGAAACCATTCTACTTTGCGCCAAAGACCGTAGGAGCGCTTTGCGCCAAAACTGTAGAAGCACTGTAGAAGCAATTTTTGACGCTTGAAATTTACTTAGATGCTTGTTTTTATTGATGTTTTTTGAAAAACTCCCGCTTTTTAAATAGATTATGAGTCCGCTGCTCTAACCAAGCATGAGCTAGGGGCCCGAAACTGATGTGATCAGTCAAAGCCGCATTGTAACGGCCTGATTCCGATTCGACGAGGCCGCGAGGGCCACGCCGACCGCAAATAAGATCAACCGCCCTCGAGGAAACTCTTCAGCTTGTCAGAGCGCGAAGGATGGCGCAGCTTGCGCAGTGCCTTTGCCTCGATTTGCCGTATACGCTCGCGAGTGACATCAAACTGCTTGCCGACTTCCTCCAGCGTATGGTCAGTTGACATCTCAATACCAAAGCGCATCCGCAGTACCTTTGCCTCGCGCGGCGTGAGAGAGTCAAGCACGTCTTTCACGACGCCACGCATGGAGGCGTGCAAGGCCGCGTCAGAAGGCGCCAAGGTATTGAAATCCTCGATGAAATCGCCCAAATGCGAATCGTCGTCGTCGCCAATCGGCGTCTCCATCGAAATCGGCTCTTTGGCGATCTTCATGATCTTGCGGATTTTGTCTTCCGGCATCTCCATCTTCAGCGCCAGCGTGGCTGGGTCTGGCTCGGAACCGGTCTCCTGCAAAATCTGGCGCGAGATACGATTCATCTTGTTGATGGTCTCGATCATGTGCACCGGAATACGGATGGTCCGCGCCTGATCTGCGATCGAGCGCGTAATGGCCTGACGAATCCACCACGTCGCATAGGTCGAGAATTTGTACCCACGGCGGTACTCGAATTTATCCACCGCCTTCATCAGGCCAATGTTGCCTTCCTGGATGAGATCGAGGAATTGCAAGCCTCGATTGGTGTACTTTTTGGCGATCGAGATAACCAGACGCAGGTTTGCCTCGGTCATCTCGCGCTTTGCTTTACGTGCCTTGGTCTCGCCGGCGGCCATCTTCTTGTTGATCTCGCGCAGGTCGGTCAGTGGCAACACCACCCGTGATTGCAGATCAAGCAGCTTTTGCTGCAGCTCTTTAATGGTTGGCACGTTACGCGCCAGCACCGTGCTGTAGGCATGATTGCCGCTGACTTCGCCATCGATCCACTTCAGGTTGGTCTCGTTACCGGGAAAAACTTTAATGAAGTGGGTACGCGGCATACCGCATTTATTAACGGCGACATCAAGGATCTGGCGCTCGATCTGACGCACTTCGTCTACTTGCGAGCGCAGTGTGTCGCAGAGTTTCTCGACCACCTTGGCAGTGAAACGAATCCCCATCAGCTCGTTGGAAATCGCCTCTTGTGCCTTGACATAAGGTTTCGAGTTATAGCCCTCACGCTCGTACGAGCGGCGCATTTTGTCGAACTGCGTGCTGATGGTCGCAAACTTGGCGAGCGAGTCTTGCTTTAATTGCTCGAGCTGCTCGGGCGAGAAACCAGCGGCACCGCCACCGGCGTTCGAGGTTTCTTCTTCCTCGTCCTCATCCTCGTCTTCGTCCTCATCTTCGTCTTCGTCATCTGCAGCCTTGACCGGCATGGGCGCGACAGGAGCGTCGTCGGGCGCATTCGGATCAACCAGGCCGTCGACGATCTCATCGATCTTGGACTCATCTTTTCGAATACGCTCGGCCAGCGCGAGGATCTCGGAGATCGTCATCGGGCAAGCTGAGATCGCCTGAATCATGTCTTTCAGACCGGCCTCGATACGCTTGGCAATTTCAATCTCGCCCTCACGCGTGAGCAGCTCCACCGAGCCCATTTCACGCATGTACATACGCACTGGGTCAGTGGTTCGGCCGAAATCGGAATCAACGGTCTGTAGCGCCGCTTCGGCAGCTGCCTCGGCATCTTCATCGTTTGCGACCGTTGCAACGTTATCTGACAGCAGCAATGCCTCAGCGTCGGGCGCGTGCTCGTAGACCGCGATGCCCATGTCGTTGAAGGTGCTGATGATGCCTTCGATCGCTTCCGGATCAATGATGTTCTCGGGAAGGTGATCGTTGATCTCCGAGTGCGTCAGGAAGCCGCGATCTTTACCCAGCTTGATCAGGGTTTTCAGCTTCTGGCGACGGCGCTCGAGTTCCTCCTCGCTCGCCTCCGAATCTGCGGCAAAGGCATCTTTCAGGAACTGCTTTTCTTTGTTCTTGCGATCACGCGCCTTGGCTTTATCGGCTGCCTTGAGCTGCTCGGCACGCTCAACCGCGTTCAGCTGTGCGATCTCGTCGCTCTCGGGCTGGAAATCGCGTGGCTTGCGCCCGCGACGCCCGGGCACCTTGACCGAGGGCAGCACATAGCCGGAGGTATCAATAGCAGCTAATGCTGCGGCGTCGGTGGTTTGCTTGACCGACAGAATCTGATGGTCGCCTTTGGCCGGGGTTTTACTGGCGGCTGCTTTGGCCGGTGCCTTGTCAATCGCAGGCTTGGTTGGGGCTACCTTTTGCGCAACGGCAGCAGTTTTCTTGGCTGGTGTGCTCGCTTTGGTGTCTGTTTTTTTAGCGACCACTGCCCCCTTCTTGGCCGGCGCTTTCGACGCAGCCACCGGCTTGGCAGGCGCTTTGGCCTTGGGCTTGCTCGCCGCAGGGCTCGCTGCTTTCACTGGTTTTTTGGCAGCAGCCTTGGCCGCGGCCGCAGGCTTCGCGCTGGCCTTGGTTGGCGCTTTATTGGCTGGCTTGCTGTTTGCTGCGGATTTGGGCTTGACGGTGGCCGACTTCTTGGCCGGGGTCTTGGCTGCCGCCTTGACCGATTTTGCTGGCTTCTTGGCCGCTGCTGCTGCGCCGCGCGCGTTAGCAACCTTGGTCTTGTCCTTGGTTGCCGAATTTTTTACAGTTTTTTTGCTTGTCGCCATGGATCGATCCACCCTTGGGAGTTAGTCGATGCTGCAAGTGGACCGGGGAGTTGGCCGCGCTGGTATCCAGCATGCCGGCAGTGGGTCGCGTTCGTGCGCCGTTGATACTGCCGCTCTCGGTGGCCGCCCGCCCGGCGGGTCTACACAGTAGAACGTTAAATTGCACCTTGTGCGAAACAGAATGAAAATCCGTCGATGATAGCATAAGGAGCCCTCGTTTCCCTCGCGGATCAGCAGTAATCCGACTACTTCGGGCCTCCGAAGGCCTTATTTTTTCAGGGCTCAGCTATCTTGCGTTAGTAATTCAGTAATTTCAGATTCTTCCGATGCTTTACTTTGGGATCAAGTTCTTATCCGATCTACATCTCCTTGCTGGCACGGGTACTTGATTTATTTTCCGGATCGATCTCGGCGATTGCGCGTAGCTGCTCGAGCTTGACCGAGACCTCGCGGTAACGCGAGCGCGCGTGCTCATCGGGTAATCCTTGCGCTACCAGCCGGTCCAGCTCAGCGCGCAAAGACCGCATGGTGCTTTGCTTGATCGCGCCCGCAAGCTCCAGCCGCGCCAGCGCTAGTTCTGGCAAAGGCTCGGCCAACACCTCGGTGATCAGTGCATCGAGCTCACCACCGTCGCGCAACTGCTCTGCTAGGACGGCAAAACCAACGTCACCCGACACTTGCTTTGCGACCGCCACTACTCGCCGCAACGTATCGCCATGATCCGGTGCGCTGCTGCAAAACGCCTGCATAGCATCCTCATCAAGCTCTTGAGCGAGCACGGGATGCGCAAACAGCAGCCGTAGCACTTTGCGCTCGAGCTCGACCGGTGCCTTGCGCCGTACCGCGCGCGGCGCTGACCGCAAAAACTTTTTTTGGCTTGGATTCGATAACTCGAACAAGGTCTCGAGTTCTTGCGTTGTGCTGTCGGTGATTTGCGCCAGCTGACGCAGCAATTGTAAGCGTAATGCCGAGGGCGGCATCGCTTGTATCAGCGGCTTGGCGTCAAACTGCGCACGCGCACGTCCCTCGGCTGTCCGCAAATCCTGGTCATCAGTGACTGTGGCAATCAGGAATTGTGATAGCGGGGTGGCATCACGAATTAATTGCTCGAACGCCTGGACGCCGTGCGCGCGAATAAAGCTATCAGGGTCATGCTCGATCGGTAAAAATAGAAACTTCAAGGTGCGGCTGTCGCTCGCATGCGGCAAGCAAGCCTCCAGCGCGCGGCGCGCCGCACGTCGGCCCGCGGCATCACCGTCGAAACTGAAAATAACCTGATCGGTCTGGCGGAGTAACTTCTGAACGTGAACCGCAGTGCACGCGGTACCTAGCGTTGCTACCACCTGCGCGACACCGAACTGCGCCAGCGCGACTACATCCATGTAGCCTTCGGTCACCAACACGTGCGATTTCTCGCGAATGGCCTGGCGCGCTTCAAACAAGCCGTATAACTCGGTGCCTTTTTGAAACAGTGGCGTCTCCGGCGAGTTCAAGTATTTGGGCTCACCGTGCTCCAGCACACGGCCACCGAAGCCGATGACTTGTCCTTTGGTGTTCCGAATCGGGAAAATGATGCGATCACGAAAGCGGTCATAGCGTTTGCGCGAACTACCCTCTTCTTCACTTTTTTCAATCACCATCCCGGCTTCGACCAGCACTTGCTGGTCGTACTCGGGGAATACACTCCGTAGGCTATCCCACGCGTCGGGCGCGTAGCCGATCCAGAATTTTGCTGCAATCTCCCCTGTCAAACCGCGTCGTTTAAGGTAATCAATCGCATGCGTCGCGCCCCGCAGCTGCTGCCGATAGAAATCACAGGCGCGGTTCATCACTTCAGATAACGCTAAACTTTTTGCTTGAATCGCAGCGCGCTGCGCTGGTGGTAGCTGCTGTTCTTGCTCCGGTACGGTCATACCGGACTGTTGAGCGAGGTCTTTGACGGCCTCGATAAAGCTCATACCGGAGAACTCCATCATGAAACCAATCGCGCTACCGTTGGCACCGCAACCGAAGCAGTGATAGAACTGCTTGACGGGGCTGACCGTAAATGACGGCGATTTTTCATTATGAAACGGACACAGTCCCAGGTAGTTAGCGCCACCTTTCTTTAATTGCACGTAGCGCCCCACCACCTCGACGATATCGACTCGGTTGAGCAGGTCTTGCAAAAAACTCTGCGGTATCACAGCGTGTTCGCGTCACATCGAGCAAAGACAGTAATCACTTTGCGAGCGCGGCCTTGACCATGCCCGACACCGCTGTCATGTCAGCACGCCCAGCGAGCTTGGGCTTGAGCACCGCCATTACCTTGCCCATGTCTTGCGGGCCAGCTGCGCCCGATTGCTGTACCGCTTCAGCCACCGCTGCTTGCACCTCTGCATCTGACATTTGCGCGGGCATGTAAGCCGCTAATACCGTTATCTCGGCCTTCTCTTTGTCGGCCAGATCCTGACGGCCGCCTGCTTCAAACTGTGTAATCGAATCTTTACGCTGCTTGATCATTTTTTCGATCACCGACAGTACCTGATCATCGCCGAGCTCGATCCGCTCATCCACTTCGCGCTGTTTGATCGCCGCGTTGATCAATCGAATCGTGGCCAGCTTCTCGCTTTCCTTGGCGCGCATAGCGGCCTTCATATCATCGGAGAGTTTTTCCTTGAGAGTCATGTGAGCTCCAGTTCGTTACGGTTCAGCACAGTGTAGGAACGCGCTGCGCCGACAGCAATCAATTTATGGGTGTGTATAACGGAAAACCCGCCGCGGAGTACTTCCGGAGCGGGTTTCGGTGTATTGCTGACTCGCCATCAGGCGAGCCTGAAATCAGTAGAGTTTTTTCGGCAGCAGCTGGCTGCGGATACGCTTGTAATGCCGCTTGACCGCAGCGGCTTTTTTACGCTTGCGCTCGGAGGTTGGTTTCTCATAGAACTCGCGCGCGCGCAGCTCGGTCAGCAAACCGGTTTTTTCAATGCTGCGCTTGAAGCGACGCAGTGCAACCTCGAAGGGCTCGTTTTCTTTAACGCGAATAATGGTCATGAACAATCACTAATGTTTGAGCAACGCAGGTCCCACTAGTATAACAGCGAACTTGGCCGAGCGAAAGCTCCATGCACGGCGTTTTACTTGGTTGGCTGAACCGGCGCGGTACTCGAACCTGATGTCAAACCGATAAGCCCGCCGCCACACCCGAAGCCCAGGCCCACTGAAAGTTGTAGCCGCCCAGCCAGCCGGTCACATCCACCGCCTCGCCCACGAAATAGAGGCCCGGGACCGCCTGCACCATCATGCTCTGCTGCGACAGAGCCCGTGTATCCACGCCACCGAGGGTCACCTCGGCCTTGCGGTAACCTTCCGAGCCGTTTGGCGTGAGCTGCCAGCGGTTCAGGCTATCGCCCAGCCGCCGGAGTTGCTGATCAGGCAATTCTGCCACCCGTGCGCTGGCTTCAAATCCGTTCGCGACCAGCCAGGCCTCGGCCAGCCGGGTTGGCAAATACTGCGATAACCAATTGCCGATGGCTTTGCGGATCGCAGACTTTTGCTCGACCAGCACACGCCCGAGATCTAACTCAGGCAACACGTTGAGGCTGATTGCCATCCCCTCGCGCCAGTAATTTGAAATCTGCAGCACCGCTGGCCCGGACAGGCCGCGATGCGTAAACAGCAAGTCTTCGCGAAACTGGCCGCGCGACTTGCGGTCTCCGGCCTCAATCTCAACTTCCAGCGCAATACCTGCCATCGGCACATAGGGCGACCAACCCTTCGCGTCGAAGGTGAGTGGTACCAGACCGGGGCGCGGCTCGACTAACGGAATGCCGAACTGCTTCGCAATTCGGTAAGCGAAATCGGTGGAACCGATCTTGGGAATCGATAAACCGCCCGTGGCGATCACTAACTGCTTGACTAACACCTCACCGGCGCTGGTCTCGAGCATGAAGCAATCAAGTTGTTGCGCGCGCTGCTTCGAGACACGATGCACCGAAGCAGGCATACGCCATTGCACGCCGCCAAGCGCGCATTCCGATTTCAACAGGTTGATAATGTCTTCCGCTGAGCGATCGCAAAACAACTGGCCCTTGTGCTTCTCATGAAACGGAATACGGTATCTGTTAACCAAGGCAATAAAATCCTGCGGCGTATAGCGTGATAAAGCGCTACGACAAAAATGCGGGTTTTGCGATAAGTACTGCGGCCAGTTTGCGTCGGTATTGGTGAAGTTGCAGCGACCACCTCCCGAAATTCTGATTTTTTCTGCAAGTTTGATCGCGTGATCTATCAGCACGACGGTGCGGCCACGCTGACCAGCCACCGCCGCGCACATCATCCCGGCAGCGCCGGCGCCAATCACGCCGACGTCAAATACCTCACTCATGATCGCAGTTGCTTTGCGACACGCAAGCAGTGCGCCACCTGCTCCAAGATCGGCACAGGAATAGGTTGCTGGCCCAGCAGCGCTTGCTGAATCCACAGTGCCGTAGTGTGTGGGTCATTCGATGTTGGTAGCGCTGGAAGTACATCATTTGGCGCCTGGCGTTCGATCAGCTCTGTCGATTGGCCTTGACTGAACCAGGTCACTGCATTTGCGCGCTTGGGGTTGGCTACCGTTTCACCTTCGGTGCCGCGCATTAAAAAGACATCGCCGCGTGCTGGATCTTCGACCCGCTGAAAATAATCAGACAGCACGGGAAGATACTCAGGATGGGTGTACGACACCAATCGTAATGCTGGCTGATGAAATGGCTGCATGATCTTGACCAGCGTGTGCGTGGAGTTACGCAGCCCCAGCACACGACGTAGTTGCAGCAGCTGATAAATTTTTGGTGCCAGTACGCTGATCGGCATGAACACCGGGATGCGCTGCGTGAGCGCGTGACTGGCTTGCGCCCGGTCGCTCAGAGCGGCGAACCCCAGTGCGCCGAAAATCTCGGCCGTGGTGACCCGACCCGGGTCTTCGGTTACCCCATGCACCAGCACCGGCACACCTTCTCGCGCCAGCAACAGTGCCAGCAGGGGTGTGAGATTCGGCAGCTGGCGTGACCCGTTGTAGCTAGGAATAAGTAGTGGCGCAAACGTATTTGCTGGCGCCGATAGCGGCTCAAAGCTGGCCTCAGCCGCCTCAAGAAATCCGGCAATCTCTGCGACCGATTCGCCCTTGATCCGCATGCCGATCAGCAAAGCGCCGAGCTCAAGATCCGACACACGCCGCTCCAGCATCGCGGCGTATACCGCTCGTGCATCAGCTTGCGACATATCGCGCGCACCTTTTTTACCGCGACCGATTTCGCGAATCAATGGTGCCGCAGTAAAAGCGGTATTCTGATCAGACATGCTGCTAGCTTACACCGCTGACCTTGGGTCGGGGATTTTGCGCCGACACCTTGCTCTACAATCCGCATGCAGACCCACCACACGCATCCTATTTTCAGTTCATCATGATTGTTCTCGGCGTCGAATCCTCATGCGACGAAACTGGCTTGGCGCTCTACGACACCGAGCGCGGTCTGCTGGCGCATGCGCTGCACTCGCAAGTAGCGATGCACGAAGCCTATGGCGGCGTTGTTCCGGAACTAGCCTCGCGCGACCATGTTCGGCGCACCATACCCTTGTTGGAACAAGTGCTCGAGCAAGCGGGAGTTGCACTTTCGTCGATCGATGCGATCGGTTACACCCAAGGGCCTGGGTTAGCCGGGGCGCTCCTCGTGGGTGCGTCGGTTGCCAATGCGCTGGGCCTTGCGCTGCAGCGGCCGGTACTGGGCGTTCATCATCTAGAAGGGCATTTACTGTCACCGCTGTTATCTGAGCCAGCGCCCGCGTTTCCGTTTGTCGCGCTTCTGGTATCAGGAGGCCACACTCAGCTGATGCGCGTAGAGGGTATCGGGCAATATCAGCTGCTAGGAGAAACACTGGATGATGCTGCGGGCGAGGCGTTTGATAAATCAGCCAAGCTACTCGGGCTAGGCTATCCCGGTGGGCCCGCAATTTCACGGCTGGCGGAATTTGGTGACCCCAATGCGTATGCCTTGCCACGCCCGATGCTGCACTCAAAGAATCTTGACTTCAGCTTCTCTGGCTTGAAAACAGCGGTACTCACACTCGTCAAGCGGCATCAGACCAATTTATGCGAGCAGGACAAAGCCAACATCGCACGGGCTTTCGTCGACGCGATGGTCGAGGTGCTAACCACCAAATGTCTCGCCGCATTAATACAAACCGGCCTGAAACAACTCGTGATTGCCGGAGGCGTTGGCGCAAATCAGCAGCTGCGTGTGGCGCTCAACGCCGCCGCAGAACGAAAGCGATTTTCGGTGTTTTATCCGGAGCTGACGCTTTGCACTGATAACGGCGCCATGATTGCATTCGCAGCCGCGCAGCGCTTGAAAAATAATCCTGCAGCGGCAAGTTACGACTACAGCTTTAATGTGCAGCCGCGTTGGCCATTAACGGCGATTGATATCGCGAACCAGGACTTGGGTAACACTGGCCGCATCAGCAATGGCATATAAACGACGCTAGCTATTTGGCTTACCTATCTTGCTTTCTTTACCGCTGATCAGATTTCCGATATTGGTTTTGTGTCGCCATATCAAAAGCACACTCATCAACAGCACCGCTAGCCCGATCGTGTTCAGGCCAAACAGTAGCGTGTAGTAGAAAGGCGCGAACAGCGCCGATACTAATGCTGCTAGTGACGAATACCGAAACGCGTAGGCGATAACGACCCACGTTAATGCAGTCGCTACTCCCAGTACAGGATTCAGCCCGAGCAGCACACCGAGCGCTGTGGCTACGCCTTTGCCGCCCTTAAATCGAAAATACACGGGCCACAAATGACCAGCAAACACCGCCACCGATATCAAGGCAATACCGGCATCACCGATACCCAGGCGCTCGTCGAAGGTCACTGCCAGCGCCACGGGTACCACGCCCTTCAAGCAGTCGCCGAGCAGCGTCAGCGCCGCAGCCGCCTTATTACCTGTTCTGAGCACGTTGGTAGCACCCGGATTACCCGATCCAAACGTACGCGGATCAGCCAACCGAAATAGTTTGCTCACCACGATGGCAAACGATACCGAGCCGAGCAGGTACGCCAAGGCTGCAAAAACAAGCAAGTGAAGTATGTTCATATTAATTAGTCACCAAGACGCATTATCCTCTGGGGTGATGCATCTGGTGGATTTTCTTCAGGCGCTCACGCGCCACGTGGGTATAAATTTGCGTAGTAGATATATCAGCATGACCAAGCAGGAGTTGCACTACACGCAAGTCCGCTCCGTGGTTTAGCAAATGCGTTGCGAACGCATGTCGCAATGTATGCGGCGATAACGGGGCAGTAATACCAGCGCGCTGCGCATATTTCTTGATCAGAGTCCAAAACATCTGTCGTGTCATGGGACCACCCAGGCTGGTAACAAACAGCGCATCAGCGATTTTGCCGCCGAGAATAGCGCTGCGAGCTTCCGACAGGTAGCGCTCTATCCAGGCGCGTGCCTCTTCGCCAAAAGGTACTAAACGTGTCTTGCTGCCTTTGCCGGTGACGCGTAATACACCTTCGTTCAGCCCCAGCTCGACCGTTTTCAGCAGCACCAACTCGGATACGCGTAAACCGCTGGCATACATCAGTTCCAACATGGTTCTATCACGTAGGCCCAGTAAAGTCGTCACATCCGGCGCCGCCAGCAAGGCCTCGACATGGGGCTCGGATAAGGTCTTGGGAAAACGGGGCGCTTGCTTGGCAGAGCGCAGCTTGAGGCAAGGGTCAGCAGCCACACGACGCTCTCGCAGCGCGTGCTGGTAAAAGCGCTTTAACACCGCTAAACGACGGTTGGCAGTGCTGGCCTTGGTGTCGGCGTGGCGAAATGCAAAATAGGCGCTCAGATCAGTATCAACCGCCTGATATAAATTTTTTCGGTGCTGCTCATGCAACCAAGCGGAGAACAACTGCAAATCACGCTTGTAAGCGTCCAGGGTATTTTTCGACAGCCCGTCCTCCAGCCATAGGGCATCGCAGAAGGCGTCGATATCAGCTTGATCAGGAAGCTCACCAGCCATCAGCAGTAGCCCGGCACCCGCTCGTGCGACAGCAGCCAGCGCTTGACCCCTTGATGGAAACCGCCATCATGACGTGCAAAGCCGCCGATACCATTCGCCGCGGTCACTCGGTGGCAAGGGATAATCAGTGGGTACCAGTTTGAGCCACACGCCTGCCCGACTGCGCGCGGCGCGGAACGGATACGACGCGCCAACTGCCCGTAGGTGAGCACGTCGCCACGCGGGATCATGCAAATATGTTGCCAAACCTTGCGCTGATGCGCGGTACCCGTCTCTGGTAATGGTATCGAAAAGGTAAAGTCAGGGTCTTTGAAATACGCCTTTATTTGCGCTGCGATCTCACGGGATAGTGCGTCACGCGGCGGACGCAACTCATACGTAGCAGGCAAGTAAACCAATTCGCGCAGCACATCGCTCTCAACCCGTATGCCCATGCGGCCGAAGGGGGCTGCTATCACTGCAGAGAATAATTGGGTCGTCATTTCATTGACTCGTCTACATTACTCGCGTGCTGCGCCAAGGCCCAAGCGACATGCTCACGCACTAATGCCGAAGGATGTGACTCCTGCGACTGCAGCGCACGCACGATAGCGACATCGCCGGCCCGGTGCGCTGCTGCATTACCAAGTGCGACCGCAATATTACGCAGCCATCGCTCATGGCCAATACGACGTATGGGATTTCCCTCAAGCTTACGCTCGAAATCCTGCGCGCTCCATTGAAACAGTGCGATCAGCGTAGCAGCATCGAGCCCCTCTCTGACATCAAAATCGGGCAAGGGGCTGCGTTGCGCAAATTTATTCCACGGACAAATCAGCTGACAGTCATCGCAGCCGTAAATACGGTTTCCCAGCAGCGGCCGCAACGCTAACGGAATACTATCTTTCAACTCGATGGTCAGGTAAGAAATACAGCGACGTGCATCAAGCTGGTAGGGTGCGATAATGGCCTGAGTCGGGCAGATATCGATACAGGCGGCGCACTCGCCACAGTGCGACGATACAGGCTGATCAACAGGCAGCGGCAAATCAGTGTAGATCTCGCCCAGGAAAAACATCGACCCCGCATCTCGGTGAAGCAGCAAGGTATGTTTGCCGCGCCAGCCGAGGCCCGCTTTTTGCGCTAACTCGACCTCCATCACCGGCGCTGAATCGGTAAACACGCGATAACCTATCGGTCCTGCTGCGTCGGTGATGCGATCGACGAGTTGCTGTAATCGTGAGCGCAATAATTTGTGATAATCCCGACCGCGTGCGTACACCGAGATGACAGCGGCATTGGGATCGTTTTGTCGTTGCAGCTCGCGCTCGCGCCAATCATCTTGACTGTCACCGGGAAGATAATCCATACGCGCGCTGATGACGCGCACGGTACCAGGAACCAGCTGCTCGGGATGCGACCGCTTGCTTCCGTGTACCGCCATGAACGCCATCTGCCCATGAAATCCGGCCGCAAGCCACTGCTGAAGATAGTCGCTGGCGGTACCTAAATCAATATCGGTCACGCCCACCGAGGAAAAGCCCAGTGATTGTCCCCACTGCTTGATCAGCGCAGCGAGCGTAGCAAGTTGTTCGGGCGTTTGAGGCATGGTGACGGGTATCATTGGCGGCTACGCTGCACATGCGTGCTTGCATTTTAATTTATGCGCCAACGAAAAGATTTTCTGGAAGATGAGTCGGCCACCGAGCGACTAGGTGAGGCAATCGGCCATATGCTGCGCCCGGGATTAAAAATATATCTGCACGGTGACCTCGGCGCCGGCAAGACCTTTCTCACGCGCGCTATCTTGCGCGCCGCAGGCCATACGGGTCGTGTCAAAAGCCCAACCTATACCTTACTCGAACCTTATACCGTAACACTACAAGGCCATACCGTAGCGTTATGTCATTTCGATCTCTACCGAATCAGCAGCCCGCGTGAATTCATCGAGGCCGGTTTTCGCGATTATTTCGGTGACGAGAACATCTGTATTGTCGAGTGGCCAGAGCAGGCCGGTGATCTTCTGCCGAAAGCTGATATGGAGATTTTCCTCACTGCAGAATATCAAGGGCGTACGGTAGAATTGCGCGCACGTTCTGAACTGGGCGCCACATGTCTGGAAAATCTGTACCCAAGTCCGAATACCTAGAACACGCCGCGCGTCGTATCGTCCTTCAATCCGGCGCCACCTTATTACTGTCACTACTTCCGGTTCGTTTCGCCAGCGCCGCGCAGATCGCTGCGGTTAGGGTATGGCCCGCCAGCGACTATACGCGCGTCACACTGGAAACCGATAGCAAGCTGCAGTCATCGCATTTTCTGGTCACCAACCCAAACCGTTTGGTGGTCGACATCGAAGGGGTTGAGCTCGATACTAAGTTGAAGAGCCTGGTGGCCAAGGTCCAGCCGAATGATCCCTATATTGCGCAGGTACGAATAGGCCAAAACCGCCCCGGCGTTGTGAGGATGGTGTTTGACCTGAAAGCCGACATACAGCCGCAAGTCTTCACGCTGGCGCCGGTGGGTAGCTACCGGCACCGGCTGGTGTTTGATTTATACCCGGCCAAGCCAATCGATCCGATTGCCGAACTACTCAATCGCCCTCGCCCCCCGCCTGTGCCCGAGGCAGCAGCACCAGAGGCTCCGGCGCCAACCGCAAAAGCTGACGCACCATCCGAGCCGCCAGCGGGTATCACCCGCATGATCACGATCGCGCTCGACCCGGGTCATGGCGGCGAAGATCCGGGAGCGGTTGGGCGCGGCGGCAATTTTGAAAAGAACGTCGTGCTCTCTATTGCCCACCGACTTAAAGCACGACTTGAACAGCAAGCCAATGTGCGTGTCATGCTAACGCGTGACGGCGATTATTTTGTGCCGCTGCATGTACGCGTACAAAAGGCGCGCAAGGTACAGGCTGATTTGTTTGTGTCGATTCACGCTGATGCTTTCATCGAGCCCACAGCACGTGGATCATCTGTTTTCGCGCTTTCGGAAAAAGGCGCAAGCTCAACGGCCGCGCGGTGGTTGGCGAACAAAGAAAATGCCGCCGATCTGGTGGGTGGTGTAAACATCAGCAACAAAAATCAGCAATTAGCGAGTGTCTTGCTCGATTTGTCGACTACAGCGCAAATCAATGACAGCCTGAAACTGGCAAAACATGTACTAGGCGAAATCGGCTCGATCAATCGCCTGCACAAGCCGCAGGTGGAGCAGGCCGGGTTTGCCGTTCTAAAAGCGCCCGATATTCCAAGCATTCTGGTTGAGACCGCATTTATCTCAAACCCGGAAGAAGAAGCAAAGCTCACCGACGAGCGTTACCAAGACCAGATGGCGGAGGCACTTGCCAGAGGCATACGCAAATACCTTCACAAACACCCTACGCTGAATCGTGGTCGGCTGACGTGATACCTCAAATGAATCAGGGTTCGGTTGGCCGACGCTGCATTCGCCCACGCACGAACCGAATGATTGCCGCCAGTGCGACCGGCCCCGCCGCGGCCGCGACACCTACCAATACAATGGTATTGAGATGGTCGCGAATGATCGGAATATTCCCAAAAAAATACCCCGCCATCACCAAGCCAATCACCCACAGCAGCGCGCCCGCGACATTGAATAGTTGAAAGCGCCCTAGCCCCATATCGGAGACGCCCGCAACAAATGGTGCGAATGTTCGAATCACCGGCAACCACCGCGCGAGAATAATCGTCTTTCCACCGTGCCGCTCAAAGAATGCGTGCGTTTTTTCGAGTGCCTGACGATCGATCCAGCGGTAATCTCGGGTAAATACACGCTGGCCAAGGGTGCGACCGATCAAGTAGTTGAGGGTATTGCCTGTAATGGCAGCCGTAATGAGCAATGCCATCAGCAGAGGCGCATTCATCAAACCGCTCGCGCAAAATGCGCCCGCAATAAACAGCAGGGTGTCTCCTGGTAAAAAAGGGAAAACCACCAAGCCAGTCTCGGCAAATACAATGGCGAATAACAGCACATACACCAGCGCGCCGTACTGCTCCAGCATCATGCCAAGCGCTTTATCAATATGCAGGATCAGGCCCAGCAATTCGGTGAATTCCATAACCAAATAGGTTTGTATTTGCAAAAGGCCAAGATGATACACGGCCAATTCGCCTGGCTCTGCTAAAAAGCCTGATTTTTCCCTCGGTATAATCGCGCCATGCCCTATCCGATTGAGGCGGTACGTGTGATCCGCCTACTTCCCGACCAACTCATCTCGCAAATCGCTGCCGGTGAGGTGATCGAGCGGCCGTCCGCAGTGGTCAAGGAATTGCTGGAAAACGCGATTGATGCAGGCGCAACGCAAATCTCGGTACGGCTAGAGGCTGGTGGTGTGAAGCGCATTGCGATCACCGATAACGGCTGTGGCATACCGCAGGCGCAAATGGCATTAGCGCTGACTCGCCACGCCACCTCAAAAATCGCCGACCTGCATGATCTGGAAAACGTCACCACGCTGGGATTTCGGGGCGAGGCCTTGGCATCGATTGCCTCGGTAGCACAGTTGACGATTACCTCACGCACGCGCGATGCAGACCATGCCTGGCAGATTCAGGGGCATGACCCAGGCTCGGTCAGCCCGGCCTCGGGCGCGCTTGGAACGATGGTGGATGTACAAGACCTTTATTTCAATACGCCGGCTCGGCGCAAATTTTTGAAATCCGAGCAGACCGAGTACGGCCACTGTCTGGATATTGTCAAACGTATCGCGCTCGCCCGACCTGACTTGCAGTTCTCTGTGACGCATAATGGAAAAACCACCGAGCACTGGCAACAGAGCGCGTTATCCGAGCGAAGCGCAGAAATATTGGGCGAGACTTTTGCGCAGGCATCATTACCGCTCGAGGCCAGCGCTGGTGAGGTGAGTTTATTCGGCCTGATCGGCTTGCCTATAGCGGCCCGTGGCCGAGCTGATGCGCAGTATTTTTACGTTAACGGCCGCTTCGTTCGCGATAAATTACTGACGCATGCCGTTAGATCTGCGTACCAGGATGTACTTCATGGCGACCGCTATCCCGCCTATGTGCTGCAGCTGCAGCTCGATCCGTCACTGGTTGACGTGAATGTTCATCCCTCGAAAATTGAAGTCCGGTTTCGCGACAGCAGAGCATTACATCAGTTTGTGTTTCATGCCGTCAGCCGATCACTGGCGAATACTGCACCGGGTGCCGATGATGTCGTCTCTGCGGGCGATTCAAAGCGTATGTCGCCTGTTGCTATTCCATGGAGCGCGCAGCCCATGCGGCAAACATCGCTGGGTGTAGCGCAGCCCATGGTGCGCTACGGCGAAATGTTTTCCGATACCTTGCATGCGGCCCAACCGGTGACCGCCTCAGGGTCTGGTTACAGCGTGAGTACCGGTACGGTTCATGCATCCGATGACGATGATGCACACCCACTCGGTTTCGCCTTGGCGCAGCTTCACGGTATCTACGTATTGGCACAAAACCGTAGCGGCCTGGTACTGGTGGATATGCACGCGGCGCATGAGCGCATCCTCTATGAACAGTTCAAACAAGCGCTTGAGGCGCACACGGTACCACTGCAGCCTTTACTGATACCCGTCAGCTTTCACGCCGATGCCATCGAAGTAGGTACCGTAGAAGAGCATCGCGAAACGCTCAGTCTTTTGGGATTTGATATCGCCGTGATGTCGCCCACCACGCTGGCAGTGCGCGCCATACCTGCATTGCTAAAGAATGCCGATGTGCAGTCACTTGCGCGCGATCTGTTACGTGATCTGCGCGAGTTTGGCGGATCCGAGGTGCTCACAGAGCGTCGTAATGAGTTACTCGGTACGCTCGCCTGCCACACCGCAGTCCGTGCCAATCGCGCACTGACCATCCCCGAAATGAATGCGTTGCTACGCCAAATGGAAGCTACCGAGCGAGCGGATCAGTGCAACCATGGTCGGCCGACTTGGGTACAGTTGGCAATTACCGATCTTGATCGTCTTTTTTTACGCGGGCAGTAAGCATGCCCACATCACCGCTGCCGCAGTTTGCGCATGCCCCTTTGCTGCTGCTCATCACCGCAATGATGATGATGCAACCGCTATCTACCGATCTTTATCTGGCCTCTTTGCCAAGTTTGGTCAGTGGCTTCGGCGTTCCGGTGGCTACGGTTCAGCTAACGCTCAGTTTATTCGTGATTGGTTTTGGTTCTGCCCAACTCGTCATCGGGCCGCTATCTGATCGTTTTGGCCGGCGCCCCGTGCTGTTGACGGGCTTGGCGATCTATGTAGCTGCAAGTGCCTTGTGTGGCTTGGCGCAATCCATCGAACTTCTCATCATGGCGCGCTTTCTACAAGCGCTTGGCTGCTGCGCGGCGGTGATGATTGCCCGTGCGATTGTTCGTGATGCCTATGCACCTGAAGATAGCGCCAAGCTGCTGGCGCGAGCCAGTACATGGATCTCACTGGCGCCGATTATCGGGCCGATTCTCGGGGCTTATTTGCAGGTGGCATTCGGCTGGCGAGCAGCATTTGTCGCGCTCGGTATTTTTTCAGCGTGCGTCATGGCAGCCTGTATCTACGCGCTACCCGAGACCAACCAGCATAAAAATCCGAAGGCTACCCAGATCAGCGGCATTATCAAAAACTATCGGCTGGTGCTAGGCGCTCGTGAGTTCTGGCTAAATGTGACGCCGGGCGCCCTCTCCTACTGCGGGATTTTTATTTTCATCTCCGGCTCAAGCTTTGTGCTGATCGAAATCCTTGGCGTACCTACGCAGTGGTTCGGCTACTGCTTTGGCATGGGTGTTGCAGGCTATATGAGCGGTACGTTGGTATGCCGCCGTCTACTCAAAACCATCAGTGGCAAGCAGGCACTTCGCATTGGCACCGCGTGCTCATTAAGCGCCGGCGTATTCTTTTTGGCAGCGACACTTCTCGGGTGGTGGCATTGGTCGGTGGTGGTGTTGGCGATGTTTTTATCCATGGCCTCACACGGCATTAATTTTCCTGTATCTCAGGCAGGTTCGATTGCGCCGTTCGCCAGGCAGGCCGGTACCGCCGCTGGCTTGATGGGTGCGGTGATGATGGCACTTGCCTTCGTCAGCGGCAGCGTCGTTGGAGCAACCCACAATGGCACGCTGTATCCGCTGGCGATTATCTCCGCGATACTCGGCGCGCTCAATTTTCTTTCGGTACGCATCATCGACAGAGGTAGCAACGCGCAATGAGTAGCCCGGTTGCAGTAGCCATCATGGGCCCTACCGCGTCTGGCAAGACCGCAGCCGCACTACATATTGCCAGCAAAATCCCCGCGGAAATTATCTCGGTTGACTCGGCGCTGATTTATCGCGGTATGGATATTGGGACTGCCAAACCAACAAAAGCCGAACGTGACGCGGTACCCCATCACTTAATTGATATTCTCGATCCCATCAGTAGTTACTCAGTGCGACAGTTTCGAGATGATGCGATACCACTGATCGCTGATATTGTCGCGCGCGGCAGATTACCGCTACTGGTGGGCGGCACCATGCTCTATTTCAAGGCACTCCGCGACGGCCTGGATGATCTGCCACCCGCTAACCCGGCACTTCGCGCCCAAATTGACATGGATATTGCGCGCCATGGCATCAGTGCCGTACATGAACGCTTGCGGGCGCTCGATCCGATGACAGCCGATCGATTAAAACCAACCGACACGCAACGCATACAACGCGCGATGGAGATTGTGCTGCTGAGTGGGCAGCCGATGTCTAGCTTACTCGCCAAATCAGTACAACCGGTGCTGCCATTTTCATTGCTGCCGCTTGCCTTGGAGCCGTCTAATCGTACCGAGTTACACGCACGCATTACCACCCGTTTTGATTACATGCTGTCGGCAATACCGGGCCTATTGGACGAAGTAAGCGGACTGCGTAATAGAGGCGACTTACACCTCGGTTTGCCGTCAATGCGCTGCGTCGGGTACCGGCAGGCGTGGGAGTATCTTGACGGTGGCATTTCACGCGATGCGCTGCGAGAAAAAGGCTTGGCTGCCACCCGCCAACTCGCAAAAAGGCAATTGACGTGGCTAAGAGCGATGGATGATCGTGTAGTGATCGACTGCCTGGCAGCAGACTATGCGAATCAAGCCTTATCTTTTATCCAAAAATCGCTCGGTTGACAGCCCCTCGGCGCCCGAAGATAATGTCGGGCTTCGCGGTGATATAGCTCAGCTGGTTAGAGCACAGCACTCATAATGCTGGGGTCGGTGGTTCAAGTCCACCTATCACCACCACAGCGCTCTTCTGCGCCCCGCCCTCGCCAAGCACACCCCCTTCACGCGACAAACGACTTTGCCGCAACGGGGTTATCGCGCTTACACAACGTCCCCGCTATAAAAAAATGACACGGACCGTCGTTGTTTATTTTTTCGTCTGACTCCGTGGCTATGATTGGCTAATTACAACTCTATCAACAACCTCTCAATACATGCAGCTTGGCGCTACGTCAGTCATAAGTTCATTACAAATATCTCATCGATCAAGCCACGTTACGCAGTTACGTTTGTTATGGCTGCCATCACTAAAGTTTTTTGTTACCTTGACTCTCAGTATTTTAGGCCACAGAAAT
>VGHX01000041.1 GCA_016868055.1 Betaproteobacteria bacterium | reverse complement strand
CCCGGTTTGTCTTTCCCATAACACCTCCCATACACAAGATTATGCATCTCGTTATGGGATCCACTTTCCGGGGGCAAGCTCACGTCAAGATTTTATTGATTCGTCTGATTAAGAGCGACGGTGCTTCTTGAGAGATTTTTCATTATTTTTTAGGGAAGCTCAGATTATTTTGATGGGATCTATTTTGGATTCAAGGAAATCCACAGACGAAAAAATTTCAACTTGAAGGCGAGAACGTACGGCAGGCGTGCACAGTCATCTTTCGAGGGCTGCGTTCTTACGCCGCAAGATTCAACAGAGGCGGGATTCAAGCCGCTAGCTCTTTAAACTAGCGACTAGAACGCTCCGATCAGTAATGGTCTGAGATTTCTAATGCAAGCATTCTCGGGCGGTCCGCTCCGAAATATTTTGTGTGTTGAGGGCTTACATTAACCGGGCAGGTCAATGGTTTCGGTGGAGGCCATGGGTCGCCCACGCCTGCCCCGGGCAACAGCTCTATTTCCAAGCGCTGCGCATGCACCGTAATTCGCACGCGCAAGTGGGGCAGGAAGCCGGCTTCGGTGAGCCAGTCGCCCCGCAGTACCAAGCTCGGTGAAAACGGCGAGCGTTTGTTTTTAGCCCGAACGGTCGCAAAGCGAACATACGGAAAGCCCTTGCTATGAATTCGACGCCGACGATGCGCTGGGTTACGGCGTGGTGCGTGGTTCATGACATCTCCCTGCATAAGTGGATACGCCTTGAAATTTTCTTCAAGGGTGGATTTTTCCTCTTTGTGCATACGAGCTGTCAACCTCGCTCATCACTTGCGCGATGAGGTGCGCAATCTATGGCTGCAGCAGGGCGTGGTCAATTCACATTCAAAAATAGGCGATGGATTATTCGTAAAGTGGATGAGATTGGTTGGCGAGCGAAGTGCGATGATCGCCCGATAGGTGCGTTGTCGCGACTGCAGGGTGGGGAGTGATGACCTCAGCCCGGCTTGGACCACGCATTGCCCCTTCTGTCCGGAAATTGTCTATAAATTTCGGACAAAAGTAGCTGGTCGCGGCGCAAGTTGCCATTGCCGGTATGCTGAACCAGAGATCAAAAAATTAGTGTTATCTTCAGGCGAGTGAGGTGAGCGAATATGGATCCACATAGCCCCAACCGACGACGCTGGTTACATTTTTCTGGTGGTTTGGTATTACACCTTGGCTTGGTTGCGCCCGCCATCCTCACCACCCGGAAATCATTAGCACAGACGACCGCCACGCCTTCTTGCGGTGGGCCGACGCCGCCTCAGATCGCCGGACCATTTTTTATCCCGCAATCGCCGGAGCGCAGTAACCTGATTGAGCCCGGCATGAAGGCAAACCGAATGCGTCTGACGGGCCAAGTTGTTGATGCAAACTGCCGGCTGGTGCCTGGTGCACTGCTGGATTTTTGGCAGTGCGATGACAAGGGTGAATACGATAATCAAGGCTACCGATTAAGAGGGCACCAGTTCGTTAACGCTAAAGGGCAGTTCGTGCTGGACACATTAGTGCCTGGTGCCTACCCCGGTCGTACGCCGCACTTGCATGTCAGGGTACAGCGCAAGGGTGGCCCCATCCTGACCACGCAACTCTATTTGCCCGGTCACCCGGGCAACGCGCGTGATTTTTTGTTTGATCCGCGCTTGCTCATGGAGCCGCGTGGCTCAGAGCTTCACTTTCAATTTGTGCTGCCGGTGTAGGGAAAAGGGCAGCGCAAACAACGGTTTGCGCCTAGCCGAGGCCGTTGCTCGCTGCCCTGCCTCCTGCTCCAAAATTGCCAAAATATAACTTTCCTAATATTCTCGTCTTGAATTTTAAATAAATTGATAATTTGCGTAAAAAGCGCATAATTAGAGGATATTATTTAACTAGATGGTGAATGCGATGCTAGTAGAGTTCCGCGTCAAGAATTTCCGAAGCCTTCGCGACGAGCAAGTGCTGAGCTTGGTTGCCTCCACAGACAAGACGCTGTTGGACACCCATGCCACGGCCACAGGGCTGAAAGCAGCCCCGTATTTGCTCATGAGTGCCGTGGTGTATGGCGCAAATGCAAGCGGCAAATCCAACCTGATCAAGGCGCTGCAATTCATGCGCGGTGTGGTTCTGGAATCTGCTTCCCTGCAACCAGGCCAAACATTTGATCGACTACAGCCTTTCAGGCTGGACCCTGAATCGGCCGGTCTGCCCTCTGAGTTTGAGGTCACATTTGTTTTGGATGGTGTGCGTTATCAGTACGGTTTTGCGATGACCGCGCAGAGAATCATTAGCGAACACCTCATGGTGTACAAAGCGTTCAAGCCGCAACGTTGGTTCGATCGACATTGTGACACTGATAAAAACAAGGATGTGTATGAGTTTGGGCCCAGTTTGAAAGGCGCCAAGAATTTGTGGGAAGGCGCTACTCGCTCGAATGCCTTGTTTTTGTCTACAGCAGTACAGCTGAATAGTGAGACGCTACGTCCAATATTTGACTGGTTCTCTAACCGGCTTGTGATATTCAATGAGCTAACACCACTTCACCCACATGTCTCTGTACAGATGCTCAAGGAGGAAGCACATCGCAAAGCGATATGCGAGTTTTTACGGGCGGCAGACATCAGTATCGATGATATAGGGGTGGCCACACGGCAGGCGACGGTACATAACGTTCGGTTTGATTTGGCTACAGGTAAGCGAGAAGAAGAAGTCAAGGAGCAGGCTGTTGATGAGGTAAGGTTTCATCACATAACTGAACATGGTAGAGCTGTATTTGATTTGGTGGACGAGTCAAGTGGCACACGTAATCTATTATTTTTAACTGGTCCAATTTTGGATATCCTGCAAAAAGGGTTGACCTTAATTGTGGATGAGTTGGATACCAGCTTACATACTTTACTGGTGCAAGAGCTGGTTCGATTATTTCATCGCTCCGAGATCAATGTGGGCAGAGCCCAACTCATCTTCACTACTCATGACACGGCGTTACTTGACGCCTATGGTCTATTTCGCCGTGATCAGATTTGGTTTGTCGAAAAGCGAATAGACCAAAGCTCATCGTTGTATCCACTGCTCGAATTCAGCCCTCGTAAAAACGAAGTGTTAGAGCGCGGCTATCTTCAAGGAAGATATGGTGGATTGCCTCTCTTGCGTACGCAGGCACTGGGGGCAGCGTACTGATGGGTCGTGATAATCAGCCGAAAGATCGCCAGCTACGCCGCCGGGCGGCCATGAAAGCTGCTGATCTCCGAAAGCTTACCTCGCTAATTCTGTTAATCCTCAGCCCCGCCGCATTCGCTAATTGGTTGCATTTTTCTACTACTGACGAGGGCGACAAGCATTATGTTAACGTCGCCACGATGCAAACCAACCAGCATCTCGTTACGCTTCATTTTTTAACTAATTTTGCAAAGATTGAAAGTAACGGGCGGCGCTCGAACCGGGTGCATCAAGAATTCAACTGTTCAAAGCAGCAGGTCCGGGCTTTATCCTTCAGCGCCCATTCAGAGCACTTTGGTGGCGGGCAGGTTTTGCATAACCAGGATACGGCCTCCGAATGGAGGGATGTGCCGGCAGAGACGGTTATATTCGAACAATTTTTAATCGCTTGCCGCTGAAGAATGCTGAAAAAGCCTGTGGAAGCTAAATCGGAAATCGCATATGGACACCAAAGTACTCAAGGCCTTGCAGTGGAAAGTTTTCGAGAATGTGGCGGCGGCGCAGCTGGTTCCGCTGATGCGTATAGGTGATGAGCTAAAGCTGTTTACCACGCTCGCCGGGCAGGGCCCCTGCGACAACAAGCGCTTCGCAGAAGCCGCTGGCATTCACCCGCGCTACAGCCTCGAATGGTTATCGGCCATGTGCGCCGCCGGCTATGCTTCCTATGACACCGAGCACGGCCACTTCTTTCTGACTGAAGAGCAGGCCGCTGTATTCGCCCATGAAGACAGCACTGCGCTCATGATCGGTGCCTACGACAGCTTGGCGGCGGGTGTGATGGATGAACCCAAAATTCGTGCGGCATTTAAAACCGGCGAAGGAGTTGCCTGGGGCGAGCACCATAACTGCTACTTCCGCGGAACAGCGCGGTTCTTCAAGCCGGTTTATAAATCAAACCTGGTGCAGCGCTGGCTGCCGAAAATTCCTGCACTGACCGAAAAATTAAATGCCGGTGGCAGCTTCGCCGATGTTGGTTGTGGTCACGGGGTATCGACCATGTTGATCGCGCAGCATTTTCCTGAATCGCAGGTATTTGGGTTTGATTTTCATGGGCCCTCAATTGACGAGGCGCGCCGGCTAGCCTCTGAGGAAGGATTATCGTCTCGTATCCGCTATGAGGTGTGCAGCGCCAAGGAGTATCAGGGCGCATTTGACGTGATTGCGTTTTTTGATTGTCTGCACGATATGGGTGACCCGGTCGGTGCGGCCGAGCACGCGTTCAAGCAGTTGAAGCCCGATGGCCTGCTGGTGATTATCGAGCCCTTTGCCAATGATAATCTTGAGTCAAATCTCAACGTGATCGGGCAGATGTTCTACTGCGCCTCAACAATGGGTTGCGTGCCGGCGTCGCTCGCGCAGGAGGTTGGACTGGCGCTAGGCGCTCAAGCCGGCCCGGCCCGCCTGACGATGGTACTGCAGCAGGCAGGATTCGCGCAGGTTGAAACGGTGGCAACCACGGCAACGAATATGGTTTTATGTGCAACCAAGTGATATCACTGTTACTGCATTGAGTTTTAACCAGACCAACGATAAAAATAAAAGGGGGCGTTTATGTGGTTATCAAGCAATAGCAATCTCCGCTGCGTCCTGTGCGCGGTATTTTTAATGCAGCTGTCTGGCGCGACATTCGCTGCATCGCGTTCTTATTGTGATTCGGCGGCGACTAATGCTGAATCATTCACCGAAGAGCGAAAAAAAGGATTCACCAAAAATCAGGTGAAAGAAAACGCTCGCATCATCGCGCAGCAACGTGATTTAGACCAAACCGTGCTAGAGGCTTGGTACGCTGAAATAGAGTGGGTATTCAGTAGTGCACAAAAGCGTTACAACCCGTCGGCAAGTCGGCAGCGTCGCTACGATGAGTGTCTCGCTAGTGAACGCTAGTTTGTACTAACGGTAGGTACATACCGCATGCCGAAAAGCTTATTCATCATGGGTATGTTGCTCTTGGCTTCAGGCTGCACGACCACCAGCCCGGGGAACCGTGGCGAGACCCTCTACCGGTACAGTGCCTTTGATTTTTCTGGTAAAACTTGGGCGCTGCAAAAGAAGCGATGTGAGGCGCTCGGGCTGAAGCCCGAGCATCTTGACACTGACTGCGGGTTTTTTATTTGCACCAGTCGGTATACTTGCAAGGCTGCCCCATAACGCGTGTCGGGTTAAGCGCCTAATCATCCGGCCGCTGCCGGGCTTGAAAGCGCTTTAAAAGCCTGCAGTGCGATTGATCTAATATATAGAGCTATAGCAAAATTGGTTATTGCGCGAGATTATCTGGTTTATGATGCGCTATCCGAAAGGGGTGGGCGATGGTAACCATAAATTATCCAAACGGCGATCAGTATATTGGTGAGGTGCACGAGAGTGAGTATATTGGCTCCGGCACCTTGATATTTGCCAACGGCGACAAATACGTCGGCGAATTCAAGCATAACCGCTACCATGGCGTGGGTGTACTCACCTACGCCGGCGGTGATCGTTACGAAGGTCAGTTCGAGTCAGGTCGCTACCATGGCCGTGGTACGTATTTCTATGCCAACGGTGACAAATACAACGGCGTTTACGAAAACGATCACCAGCATGGCCGTGGCATATTCAATTTCGCCAATGGCGATGTGTATATCGGCGATTTCGAGGACGATAAAATCCAAGGCGAAGGCACGCTTACCTTTGCCAGCGGCAGTAAATACAAAGGCCAGTTTGTAAATGGCCAGCCGCACGGTAAAGGTATTTATCTTCACCAAAACGGAGACCGCTACACAGGCGATTTCGTCGACGGCGAGAAATCAGGCATGGGCACCGAGACCTACGCCGATGGCCGCCCCACCAAAAAGGGTCAGTGGAATAACGGTCGCTATATTCCCAAGAAACCCTGATCCAGCGCTCACTTGCCAACGCGACTTGCCAGAGCGACTTGCCAGAGCGATTTGCCAGAGCGATTTGCCAGAGCGATTTGCCGGTAGCTGATGGTCAGGGCTTGTTTGGTTTGCTGTCCTTAGGGCCAACCTTCATTTGCGACCATATCGCAAACGCCTGCGGTGTGAGCGATGCCCATTTATCCAGCTCTTCTTTGCTGACCGAGGTAGGTGGGGTACCGATCTTCAGCAGCGCCTGCTGAAAGTCTTTTTCGCTGGGCTTGGCGGGTAGTCGCGCAAACAGATTGCTGCGCCAAAGATTACAGATGGCGCTTTCTCGAACCCGATCATTGCGTACACCCGGCCAGCCTTTGTTCATATCGGCGATGATCGCGTCACGCTGTTTGACAACCTCTGCCGGATCTACTTTGCTATTGGTACGTTGCGATTTATGCAGCATGTGAATCTGCGCAAACAAACCAGCAAACTGCGTCATTAACTCACCAAACTGCGGTGACGGAATCGTGAGCGGTGAGTGCACTAGCGAAAGCGCAGAGCAGCGTAGCGCGGCCGCTTCGATCGTTTGTTCTTCAGCGCTCGCACTAACGCATGCGGTACTTATCAAGGCCGCTATCACTAGCCTTCGGCAAACAGGTAACGATCGATTAGCGAGGAATTTTTGCATAGTGGTTTCGCAAGGGCGCCTAAATGCCGAAATGATTAACTCAAAATATAATGCCACATCACTGCAGCTCCCGGCTGCTCACGACTGCTGCTTAGCAGCATAATCCAGTAACAATGAACGTGCCTGACCACGGAAATCATAATGACTCGTTTCGACCATGAATACCCTGAAATCCGCGAGGCGATCCGCGATCTGTGCGCGGATTTTCCGGCGACGTATTTCCGTGAAATAGACGAGCGGCGCGCGTACCCGGAAGCTTTTGTAGATGCCTTAACCAAAGCGGGTTGGTTGGCGGCGCTGATACCGCAAGAATACGGTGGCTCCGGTTTAAGTTTGGTCGAGGCCTCGGTGATTATGGAAGAGATCAACCGGAGCGGCGGTAACTCGGCTGCCTGCCACGGTCAGATGTACAACATGGGTACGCTGCTGCGGCACGGCTCGGCGGAGCAAAAAGCAAGTTATTTACCCAAGATTGCCAGTGGCGAGCTACGTCTGCAGTCGATGGGGGTGACCGAGCCGACCACAGGTACCGACACCACGCGGATCAAGACCACCGCCGTTCGCAAAGGCGATCGGTACATAGTCAATGGTCAGAAAGTCTGGATCTCGCGCGTTCAGCATTCCGACCTGATGATTTTACTGGCGCGTACCACGCCGCTGGCAGAGGTCACTAAAAAATCCGAGGGTATGTCTATTTTTATTGTTGACCTGCGCGACGCGGTTGGCAACGGCCTGGACGTGCGCCCAATTCGAAATATGGTCAATCACGAGACGAATGAATTATTTTTTGAGAATCTGGAAATTCCTGCTGAAAATCTGATCGGCGAAGAAGGTAAGGGCTTCAAATATATTCTCGATGGCTTGAATGCAGAGCGTGCGCTGATTGCCGCAGAGTGTATCGGCGATGGCTACTGGTTTATCGATAAGGTCATGCGCTACGCGAAAGAGCGCATTGTATTCGGCCGCCCAATCGGTCAAAACCAGGGTGTGCAGTTTCCAATTGCCAAAGCGTATGTGAATGTCGAGGCAGCCAGCCTGATGCGCTACAAGGCCTGTGAGTTATTCGATGCGGGCAAGCCTTGCGGTGCTGAGGCTAATATGGCCAAGATGCTCGCTGCTGACGCCTCATGGGAAGCAGCCAATGCCTGCCTGCAGTTTCATGGTGGCTTTGGATTCGCTGCAGACTATGATGTTGAGCGCAAGTTCAGAGAGACCCGCCTGTACCAAGTCGCACCGATCTCAACGAATTTGATTCTTTCGTATATCGCTGAGCATGTTCTCGATTTGCCACGCTCTTTTTAAAGCCCGCCTTCAATAAAAGGATGCCGGCTTCGCTACGCTCTTTTTAAAGCCTTCAATAAAGTAGCGCTGGCGCTGTTCATTTAAATCCAAGTGTCAGCCATTCGTTCTACGAACAGCACGATACCAATCACCAGTACCAGCTGCGACAGGCGCCTGACGACCAACGGCTCCCACTGTGTTTTGCGCAAGTAGATCAGCAGAGGCACAGTGATCAGAATAGCGGCAAGCTGGCCGGCTTCGACACCCAGATTAAAGCTGAGCAGTGACCACAGCAGGCTGTCACGCGGTAAACCAATCTCGGCTAATACCGATGAAAACCCGAAGCCATGGACCAGACCGAACAGGAAGCTAACGGTCCAGCGACGAGATATTGCGAAGCGTGGAAACAGGTTTTCAAAGGCGACATAGGCAATCGATAGCGCGATGATGGCTTCAACGGCTGCGGCAGGTGGTGTTACCCAAGATAATGCCGCAGCACCCAGCGTGACGCTATGCGCTATTGTGAACGCGGTGATAATTTTTAGTAGCGAGACCAACCCGCCACCGCACAACACCAGCGCTAACAAGAACAATAGGTGATCATAGCCAGTCACGATATGTTCTATGCCGAGCAAGAAAAATCCACCGGCGTGCTGTGGATGCGCGCTATCACCGTTACTGATGCTGATACGTGCTTCTCGCTCTGTATCTGAAAAATTCAATGAGCGGCTACCACCAGACCAAGTCATCACCGCCACCACATGGTGCTTGTCGCCGAGTGCTAGCGGTAGGTCATCACGTATCTGCAGCTGCTGCGGTGCGGCGGGGCAGTTGAATTCAAGCTGCAGTCCTTTTGCTTCGGCCACCGGGCAAGCCGCATTGTCTGCGTTAATGCTGATGTGCTTGCGCATTGCCTCGCCCAGTGCCAGTTCATCCGTGCCGGGGGTGGTTGGGGTCAGCCGGTAAGTAATCTTGCTGCCGTCAACGGCGATGGATGCAAACCCGGTAGTGTCACCCGAGTGCGCGCAGGCGATGGCGCAGGTGAGTAGGCACAGGCCCGCGCAGAGCCAGTGTAATGCTTGCCTCATCGACCCCGGTTAGTAGCAGCAGGTGTTGGCGTGGTGGGCGGTTTGGCGACTGCGTTTATCATCGCCACCAGGTTGGTGAGTTGATACTCGGCGATGGTGACCGCTTCATTAGCGCCCACTGGCAACACATACCGGCTGTAGCCGTCCGGGCTGACGGTGCCCACAGCCAAGCGCGTGATCGGATCAGTTGCTTTCAGCGCGTACACCATCACCAAGATATCCGGGCGCGAGACACCGTACTCGTCTTGGCCGGGCTTGAGCGGAATGGGCTGCTCTTTTTGCGTGCGACTGAACATGGTGATGGCTTGCGCGATGGTGCTCGCCACCAACGGATCAGCGCGATGAGTATGAGCTGCGGCGTTCGCCTCATCTTGTTGCCCGTGATAGAGCCATGCGCCGGTCTCGTCGCGCTCGAATCGGTGGAGCTGACCCTTGCGCAGAATTTCGATGGCACCGATTTGTTCAAGCGGCAAGGGCAGTAAAAATTTTTCCGAGCGGGTGGTAGACACCTCAACCTGTTGCGCGCGACGGGTTTCTTCTATGCTGATCACCACAGCCAGTACCGCGACCAGTCCCCATACCAACAACAATTGCTTGCGGCGCGGCTTCATCGACGCCTCCACCACACCGCAACGCCGAGTGCGGCCAGCAGCAGCGGCACCAAGATCAGCGAGAGAATAAAGGTTGCCTTCATTTGCGTGTTGGTCATGCTGACCACGGGCAGATCATAGGTGCGTGGCTCCAGTCCGATCAGGTTTTCTTGCGCAGCCAAGTAGTTCACTGCGTTGAGGAACAGCGCCCCATTACCCAAAATATGGAAGAAAGAATTGGTCGCGAAATCAGAGTCACCAGCGACAATAATCCGTGAGGGTTTACGCTCGGTGTTAATGGGCTTGGCTTCATCTGCTTTTTCACCACGCAGCTCTTTCATGATGATGCTGGCAGAATCTACCGTGTTGGGGTTGAAGCTGGCAGCCAAGGCCAAGGTGAGCGGCCCTGTTTTGCTGGCACCTTGTACGAAGTCTGCACGGGCGCGATCGGGCGTGGTGAAGCTCTTGCGCGATGAATTTACCAGTGGCCGTATACGCACCCCGGCCACCGGCTTGGCCGTTGGCATCAGCGCGCTCACCCCGGGATAAAACGTGAGCGGTAATTTGTTGGTCACTTCGTGACGGTTGTAGTCGGTGACCGCGGGTGCAGAGACATCTGCCCAGAAATGGCGGCCTCATCAATCACCAACCCTTGATCGAGTTGTATGCCGTATTTCGCCAGGATGGGGTCTAGACCAGTTTTAACAAAAGGATCGAGCAGGAATAAGGCATTGTGGCCATTATCGAGGTACTGCTCGATCGCTTTTACCTCTTGCGCAAGATAAGGCATGGCGGGCCCCACGACTAGCAGCAGAGAGCAGCGATCGAGGTCGACATCTTTACTCATCAGCGAAACTTTTTCGACTACATAGTTCATCGCCTCGAGCGAGCCGCGCGCTTTGGCCATGCCATGGTTCTCATGCAGCACCATCTTGGTTTCCAGGCCATGCGAGTGGCCGGCAGCCCCCTCGGTATGGTCATGTGACTCAAGGCTGAACGGGTCGGGCTCGCCATGTCCCTCAACAAAACAGGCAAGTTGCTGCTTGCCCTGAGAAACACGCAGAATACCGTTGGCAATATCGGTTTCTGTTGGCCCATTCACCGTCAGCTTGCGGCCTTCACCCTCCATTAGCGCTGTACCCGGAAATTCAACGCCGCGCATTTTTGCTTGCGAGGGGTTCAGCATCGGGTCAAAAAATGAAACCGAAATTTTGATATTTTGCGCTGCAATTTGCTCGTACAGTTCGACGGTTTCACGCATGCCGCGATCATGAAAGAACGTGATATTGACCGGCTTATCAACCGCCTTGAGCATTCGAATAGTTTGCGGCGCTAGCGAGTGCTCGCGGTTGGCTGTCATATCGACACGAAGCGGGAACAAGGCCGCAACCCATGCGATTGCCACAAACAGCAGCAGCATACCCAGCATCAGTAACAACAACTCGGCACGCTGCCCACGAAGTAATAAACGCACCTCGGCACGCAACTGCCACAACGCGTAAGCGCTGCAGCCCAAGCCAGACAGCAGCAGCAGTAGCGCAAGCGCAGAGGATCCAACGATCAAGGCACTGGCGAACGCTGAACCGGCCAGCAATAGCAGGCCTGCGATCAGCATTAGTCCGTGACGAAATGAATTTTCCATGCAGCGATATAGAAATGAATCAGCGGCGTAATTGCAAATAACCCGTGTTGAGCGTGAGCGCACAGGCAATAACGGCAAAGAAGAACATAATGCCTTCCGAGCGCAGCAAGCCACGAATAAAGTCAGCAAAGTGCAAGGCAAAAGATAAATGCGCTACCAGATCGCGCAGCAGCAGCGAAGACTGCAATGACTGCAGGTGTCCGACAAACCAGAAGCCCAGCAGCACCGGGATGGTGATTAGCGCCGCAACGATCTGGTTTTCCGTCAGTGCAGAAAATAACTGGCCAATCGCGATACAAGCCATACCCAGCAGAATGAAGCCGAGGTAGCCAGCAATAATATTCAGCGTTTGAGGTGTACCGAACAGATACAGCGGCACCAGATTGATCCATGTCGCGGCCGTCATCAGCAGGAAGATGCTGACAGCGCCCAAATACTTACCAAGCACCACTTCCCACGTCTGCAGCGGCAGTGTCATCAGCAGTTCCATCGTACGCGCGTTGTACTCGGCAGAGAACAGCCGCATCGTGAGCACAGGCGAAATAATCAGCAGCAGGATACCCATGTTCTGCAGGGTCGAATCCATGGTGCCAATGCCAGTCAAGAAGATGTTGTAAGTGAAAAAATATCCGGTACCCAGCAAGAACACGGCGATCACGAAGTAGGCAATCGGCGACCGGAAATAGCCCAGCATCTCTTTGGCGTAAATCGCGCGCACACCCGCTAGCCCGTTCATGCTGCCTCCGGCTGCAGATCGGTGACGGCCGCGCCACCGGCGTGGCCAATGTAGCCGAGGAACACATTTTCCAGCGTGGGCTGACGGCGCTCGAGCCGGTAGAGCTCGCCCGCGCTCATAACGGCACGCGCGATGCGCGATTCGATGCCGTCGACATCCTGCACCAAGCAATCAATGCTGAGAACGCTGCTACGCACCGGATGCGGGCGAATGCTGAGCCCCATCACACCGTCGATCGAACCAAGCGCCTGCTCAATGGCTGCGCGCTCACCGACAACGTCGAGCAGCACGCTATTACTTTGCTGCGCTTTCTGCTGCAATCCGTCAGGAGAATCGACAGCCAGCAAGCGGCCACCATTAATGATGGCGACGCGCTGACAGATCAGCGTCACCTCGGGCAGTATGTGCGTCGAGATCAGCACCGCGTGCTTGCTACCAAAATTGCGAATCACCTCGCGCGTCTCTTGAATTTGACCCGGGTCGAGGCCGGCCGTCGGTTCGTCCAGCAGAAGCACACCGGGCTCGCCGAGCAGCGCCTGCGCCAGCCCGACCCGTTGCCGGTATCCTTTGGAAAGCTTGTAGCACTCTTTCTGGGTGACCGCTTCCAAGCGGCATGCGCTAATAACGCGATCGAGTTGCTGCGATATCTGCGCCGCAGGCACACGCTTGGCGCGTGCTACGAAGCGCAAATAGGTGGTGACATCCAGCACGTCATACAGCGGCGGAGATTCGGGCAGATAACCGATGTAAGGGGCGGCATGCTCGCGCTCAGTAGCCATGTCATGGCCGCACACATGCACGGTGCCTGCGCTCGCCTCGGTAAAGCCGGCAATCATGCGCATCACGGTGGTTTTGCCAGCGCCGTTCGGACCAAGAAAACCAACAATCTCGCCTTGTTTTACATCGAACGAAATCGCGTGAATGATCGCTTTTGAGCCGTAGCTTTTGCTGACCTTGTCGAGAACTATCATTGCGGATGCTTGCTGCTTATTGCGGATTGTTGCGGATTGTTACGGGTTATTGCCAGGTTCTGTTGCTTTGCTTGCCCCGAAAAAAACCCCCCGGACTAGCGGGGGGTTTTCAGAGCAAAGAGATTACGCGTTTACGCGATCACTTGTGCCATTTGTTACCGTCTTTGGCGAACTGTCCTGCGTCATGCGCCATGAACAACTTGCCGCCTTCAAGGTCGCGCATACGCTTGAGCTTGTTGAGCGAATCGGTATAGGCCTGAATGCTGAAGTTCAGACCTGCAGGGTAGCCGTCAAGGTTTTCCTGCATCCAGATCGCATCTTGCGACAGGATGATCATCTGACCGCTCTTCAGCTTCACTTTCAGCGACTGGTGACCAATTGTGTGGCCAGGTGTAGAGATGATTTTCACTGTGCCATCGCCGAACAGGTCGTAGTCACCGTCGATTTCGTAGAAATCGTAATCACGCGCCGAAACCAGATCATTCAGAACGAAGGTGCCGTTAGCTGCGCGGCCCTGGAACTTCTCTGGCCAGTAACCTTGGTACAGCTCTTTCTTCTGGAAGACGTGAACGGCCTTCGGGAACATGGCGATGTTACCGGCATGGTCAAGGTGGCTGTGCGAGGTAACGACGACTTTGACGTCATCAACTTTCAAGCCAACTTTTTCGAGTTGCTTATCAATGACATCGGAACGCTGCTGGCTTGGCTTCAAGAAGTCGCAGCTGCCTGCTGCCCAGTACTTCTTGCAGTTTTCGGTGCTGTCCGAGATGGCAACGTTGTTGCCGGTGTCGAACACCACGACGCCTTTCGGGTGCTTCACAATCCACATCGAGACAGGAATCGTGATGTCTCGTGCGGTAGGGAAGGTAGGGATCAGGCCTTGAATGTTAAACGGCCCGAACATACCGCTGGTTGTCCAATACAGCTCCTGCGACTGTGCCGACGGGGCGGTGCTCACGCACAGCGCGGCCAACAGCGATGCCAAAATACCCGATTTCTTTATGAGTTCTTCTCCGTCGTTGTGGCTATTTGCTTCGTTACACAGTGCCGGTGCTTGCCATACCTCTGGTTCTGTTTTTGATCAGGGCTTGAATGCCGCCCCTGTTATTTTTCGGCGCGTCTCCCCGCCGACCCAACCCATCTTATTGTTGAGAGCATGGTGCATTGCTATTCAATGTATGTCAATCATTCATTTGGCGAATAACCTCGCATGCACTGAATGAAATCGGCGCTTGGCAAAGCACCTATTTCAAATCTACTAATATTCTTATTTTCGCAACGCATGTAATCACCACGCCCCTGTGTTGTAGTGCGCGTTTTCGTCCTCAAGCACATGCTCATGCTCATGCTCATTGCGGTGCATCAGTCCTGCTTTGGCATCATGAGCCTGCGGGTTTGCTCGGGGGCGTTTTTAGGTGTTTGTTGCCCTGACGTTTATCGGACTGAAATCACTTTTGGTCGGCACTCCGGGGGCAGGCTATAGCCACTGGACCTGACCTTGTGCTCTGCCGTGAACTCAATCTGAAACCAGCGGCAGAGTGGCGTGAAGTATCTGTAATTCCAGACATAGCCTCGTTGACGCGCCAATCCGAAACTGTCGCGCGACATACCGATCAGCTCAATCACTTCATTGACATCCAACCCCGGCTTGATCTGCCCGAAATTTTCCTCCTTTAGTAACTGTTGGTAGCTAGTCGCTTTACCCTCAGCATCAAATTGAACGCGGTAGGTATGTTTGCCAGATGGCCCGCGCGGAAAATCCAAGCGCGGCGCTTGGTCAAGCTCCGTCGGGAGCGGATAAGGTGTGCCCATGGCTGTCATCACTTCTTCACGCGACATGCCAATCAAGCGATCGGAAGGAGCGTAGGTTCTGCATGCGCCAACGAGTAGACCCATCAGCACCAGCACCAAAATGTTTCGCAGTAATCTCATTGCAATGCCCATCATCAAAAAAGTTGTTCGTCACGCACGTAATCATCATGCCCGAAAGGGTAAATCAATGCGTTTGAACCGGTTTTGATCTCAAACGCCTCTGTGTATAGATATTTCTTTTAATCCTAATTAGACCATTATTAAATTAAGGGTATTTTTGTTGGCGAGTAATTACTATCTTTAAATTATTTATATTCACTGCCAGTTTCAATGGGTACTCATGCGGCGTTGATTAACCTATTTTTTGTAGTGTTTTTCACTTCCCATGCGCAGGAAAATTTCCCGTTGATTCAATAACTTGTTCGCTTTAGGATTGCGTCAGGGACAAGCTCCCTCTCTTAATACGTCTATCTTTTTATTAGGCGATTTCGCCGGCCGCTTTTTAGCGGCCGGTTTTTTTTGTACCCACAAAACCTGAATGAATTGCTTGAATTCGTCATTAATTCAGGTATCCTAAAAATGAATCATTAGATCGGGGCTGCTTTCGGAGTGGTACCTCGGCTAAGTGATCTCCACGCGACGCAGTTCGGCGCGTGCAGTAGGTACGTCGGGAGATGCTAGCGGCGAAGAAATGCGAAGCGGCCCCCCAACTAAAAACAAGGAGACCAAATGAAGAAAACTGTCTTTTCTATTTCTCTCACTGCTTTGGCAGCAGGTGCCATGTTGGCAGCTGTACCGGCCTCGGCTGTTAATGTGAAGGTTGAGTCCTTCCATAAAGCAGAGTCGCCGTGGGATATGGCGTTTCTGGCTGATGGCACTATGTTCTACACCGAGAAGTGCGGAGGCCTGTCAGTGCGTACAACGTCCGGCGGCGTGAACAAGCTGCTTGGCGTTGGCGGTAGCAGCGGCTACAGCCAGACCAAGGATGACTTGTTCTGCGATGGCCAGGCTGGCGTGCTCGGCGTGGCTATTGATCCTGACTTTGCATCGAACCGCTACATTTACCTAATGTCGAGCTCGCGTGGCGACAACCGGTCCTATGGTGGCTATAACAATATCGTGATGCGTATGAAAGTGAATTCTTCGCTTTCTGACGTATCTGATGTCAAAGAAATCGTCAACGACCTTGGCTACAAACCGAAAAAGTCGAACCACCCATTCGGCGGCCCTGGCGCGCACAATGGCGGCCGTATCCGCTTCAGTCCAGGTGACGGCTACCTGTACGTCACCATCGGCGATAACCACAGCGGTGAAGGTCCTCAGCACCCCACCCAGATGCGGGGCAAGGTCTTACGCATTGACCGGGACGGCAATGCAGCACCGGGCAACAACCCGCCAGCAGGCTTTGACAAACGTGTCTTCACCTACGGCCATCGCAACCCCCAGGGCATCGCATTCCGCCCCGGCACGAACGAGCCCTACACCTCGGAGAACGGCCCATGGCATTCTGATGAAGTGACCAAGCTGGTAAATGGCGGCAATGGTGGTTGGGATCCGCGTGGTGAAGTCAATGGCCGTCCGGCATGCCCAGACGCCTACTGCGGTTACTCACCTAACCAGATGGGTGCACTACCCCCGAAAGAACGTGCTGCATTCATGCCGATGACCGACCTGAAGGCTTACCCGAAGGCAATGAAACCAGCTTGGAACAACGAGGGTTTGTCGCAGGGGATGTGTGGTAACGTTTTTCTTGTTGGCAAGCAGTGGAAAAACTGGGAAGGCCGCATGGCGGTTGGTTACGCTGGTATCGGTATCCATGGCACACCCACGGGTTACCGCATCGACATCTTGGATATTTCCAAGGACGGCATGTCATCCAAGCGTGAACAGCTGTCGTGGCCAGGTGTCGCGGGCCGTTTCCGTCACCTGTCGCTGGGCCCGGACGGTGCTTTGTATGTAGGTGATGAGGCCGCCAACATGATTTACCGTGTTACGCCGGAATAAGTAGCAGTTGAGCCTGGGCGCGCTGCCGTAAGGCAGCGCGTTTTTTATGGAGATATACATGCGTCGCTTTATCGCACTACTGCTGTTCTCAAGTGTTGCTGTTTTCGGCAAAGCAATGGCCGAGGACACTGAGCAACTGAATGGTTTATTGCTAAAAAACCAGTGCTTGTCGTGCCACCTTATTGATAAGCGTAAGTATGGCCCGGTCTTAAGAGAAATTGCTGCCAAGTATTCGGGTGACGCGTCTGCTACCGAAAAACTGGCGGCTAAAATCAAAGCGGGCGGCACCGGCGTCTGGGGCGAAGACATCATGCCGCCACAGGCGCATGTATCCGATGCTGACGCCAAGCAGCTAGCTACAATGATCTTGGCGCTAGAGGCGAAGAAGTAATTCTTCAGGCTGAGTTGGTTTGCGATAGCTGTTCAAGATCGCCAAAAGTGTGCTGCGGATGAGCTGAGCGCGTGTCTTGGCTCAATCTTCCTCGCCGCCGGGGCACACAATATCGATGACGGCCGCACCGACACTGTTCTGTGTAACGGAGCCCCAGTCACTAGCTGAATGGTTCAATTGGTTCGGCGTGAGTTCTTTGCCTTTGGCCCAGGGCTGATCAAACCACTGCTCTTTCAATACCCTAAGCTTGCGGTTCTGGCAGTCGTATTCGGCCAAGGTTTTTACCGAGCTCACACCGTCATTGCCGGGTTCAAGCAGGTTTCCGATTTCCCATACCTGACGCATGGTCGCCATCGGCCCGCTTTGTTTCACATTATCGGAATCGATGTATTTTTCGAATTTGAGTGAGCGTGTATCGCCGACTTTGACCCAATCGGCCGAGGCCGTTATACACACCGGCAGCAAGATCAGAGGCAGAAGTTTGCGCATCGCAGGCTCGCCGTTTGAGTGAATACAGCCAAGGTGTTGCTCAAGTTTGAAAAGTAGCATGATCCAGCGACTACGGCTATTAATTCTGCAGCGCATTCGCCGAAGTAAATCACGGTGTTCGATGCGTTCGCAGCGCTTCTCTTATTTTAGAACTCGATATAATGTGGCGAGCTTAATCAAGTCCGCATCGGTAACTACCGGCAACGGGCGACATTATTTTTCTTCGAAGGGATTCGCAATGGCCGCAATTGTCAACCGTCACTTAGAGGATTTCGGCACTGCACCGCAGATCAGCCCGCAAGATTGTCCTGAGATCGCTGCGATGGGTTTCAAGACCGTGGTGAACAACCGTCCCGATGGCGAGGGTGGGCTAGAGCAGCCGCCGAATGCAGAAATCGAAGCTGCGGCTAAAGCGGCGGGTTTGAACTATGCGTATCTGCCTGTCATCAGCGGACAAATTACCGAGCAACAGGCGCGTGACTTTGCGCATTTGCTGGCTACCGCGCCGCGTCCCTTGCTCGCATTCTGCCGCAGCGGCGCACGCTCGCAGAATCTCTATCAACTCGCTGCCATGGTGGCCGCAGCTGATGCAGCCTCTCGTCAGTAAGCGCTAGATAAAATGTGACAAGGGCATCAGGATTTCTGCCGTTGACGGATGTCGTTGGCGCTAGCGAGCCGACACCCCGTGCGCTCGATGCGCTGGCGTGCCGCGCGAACCTGCTCGACATTACTCACCGTGTGCCCGAGCGGCGCGTCTTCCAAGCCGACACGCACATGGCCGCCGTGTGCGACGGCATACTCGATCAGCGAATCAATCTTTACACCCAAGCCAGCCACCATCCAAGACGCGCCTGGCGCTTCAATTTCAAGCAGGCGCGCGTAGGCTTCAACTGCCCAAGGCTGCGGCGGAAAGCCGAAGGTAAAGTCATCTGAGAACATCAAGCGGTACACCGGCGCTGGCACATCGTCGAGCGATCGATGAAGGCCTGCGCCAAGACGCATGAAGCCAGGCTCGTAAATAGCGTAGGAGGGCGTGAGTTGATACTGTTTGCACAGCGCGAGACCGTATCGCACATGATCTTCCGGGTTGGCGTAGATGAAGCCCTGCTTGCCACGGTCAATATCTTGTCTGGTAGTGATGTGGGTGGAGCCGGGGTCTACCACGGTCCATTCCAGCAGGCCTGCCTGCGCCAACTGCTCCACAGCGCTGTGACGCTGCGTTGCGTTCATGCCTTGGAGCGCGTCCATATCGCCTGCAAAAGGTAAGGTGCCGTAGCAGATCACATCAACTTGATTGCGAATACGTTCAATGATCGGGCCATAAATCTCGGCATCATCTCGCTGCCGCCCGGTGTGCGGATCGTAAGGATGAAAATGAATAATCGCTGCGCCTTCGTGAGCACAAGCGATCGCCTGCTCGACGATCTCGTCAGCGTAGATGGGAATACCTGGCTGTCGCTCGCGTGACCAGGGGCCATTCAATGCGACCTCAAGCCACACTGCGTGCGCGCTGTTCATTGACACATGCTGCTCCAAATAGCCTCCAGCTGGCTGCCCTTGTCCGGCACTAGCCATTCGCCTGGGCGCTGCTCGGTGTGAACTGCACCGCCACCGCCCATATTATCTGCGAATAGATCCAAACTTAGCGACCGAATCGATTTGGCATTGCAGTCGAGCTCATAACGCGCTTTGGCGCTCAGGTAGTTTTTACCCTGATGTTGCTGCGCTTTATGAAAATCTGCAGAAGTATTCAGTTGCCAGCCCTTGGCAGTTTTTTCTGCACTGTCTCGATCTACGTACAGGATTCCCTCGCGGGTTTCTTGCACCAAGCTCCAGCCAGCCCATGCATTAGCTGCGGCCAATAGCAGAGTAAAGATCAAAGCGCGATATTTCATGGTCGATATTTTTTGAGACCTTGATGACGCATGTGCCCATCAGAGCCAGGTGGGACAGACATCAATTTATTGGCCTTAGCATAATAATCATCGTCATAGCTACGCTGGCATGGATTAGTTGGCAGCGGCCTGCACTGACTCTAATTCCTGATAAAACTTTTGCCGGAAGTCGTTACTGTATTCCCATTTCAAAATGAGAAGACGTTTGTTGACCACGCCCACCCAATAGGTCATTTTCAGTGACCCTGTGAACACCTCGCCCCCCTTCAGCATGGTCGCTTTCACTGAGCCACCTGCATTGATCTTGAAAGACGGGAATTCTCCAAGCTTGATTTTAATCTTTTCGAATTTTTCTACCTTGTGTTCAATTACTTCGACGACTGATGCATCTTCAGTTTGGATATCAGTCGAGCCTGTCCATCGATCGCCCACTTTCATGGTTGCGTCAAATAGCTTGATGGCCGGCGTCCAAGAGCAAACCTGAAGTTGAACAAAACAAAACTCTTTTTCGAGGTATCCATTCTTCGATGCCAAAAACTCTGTAGTTTTGCCGCTGCGTACCACAGCGCCCTTGCGCGTGGATCCATCCACCTCGTTAATCTGGTACTCGAATGATTCGGACTTAATAGTATCTTTTAGAAAATATTTGACCCGATCGCCGGACTGAAAATTGGTGTGCTCGGGGAGCTGCTGGGCAGTAGCAGCAGTGGATGTAAAAAGTAATGCCACCGCGAACGAGCGGAGGAAAGTTGCCACGGTTGGGCACATGTTTGTCTCGGGGTGTTTCATCGGTGTACCAAGTTGTTAATTACGAAGCGCGAAGTCTACCGAAGGTAGCGGGCTTGCGCCGTGGGGCCTACTCACACACAAAATTAATAATTAGCTAATATTTGTATCAAAATAATTAGGCTTGCCTGGTAATTACGCAGTTGTCGCGCGTTTTACGGCAACGCAGCATCGATATCGGTTGACGTAGCAATTTCACCAATTGGATCATGTGACCTCTGATGACGTCGTTGTTGATGAGCAGGACCCGTACAACCATCCGAGAGGCCATGATGAAACCGATCCGCTCTATGCAAACCGCTCTGCGCGCAAGCGCGCTCACACTCAGCGTAAGCCTGTTGATGTTTGGGCATGCAGGCAATGCCGCTGCTGAAGACTTCAAGATAGGCATCGTGAGTTTTCTCTCCGGCCAGGCAGCCGACAGCTTTGGTGTGCCGGCGGTGAATGGCGCCAAGATACTGATCGAGACGTTCAATCAAGGCAAAGCACCCGCGCCGTATAACAAGCCGGGTTTTGGTGGCCTCAATATTGTCCCGGTATTTGTTGACGAGAATGGCGGCGCTACCAAGCAGGTACAAGAGCTCCGCAATTTGTATGACCGGGAAAACGTTGACGCAGTGGTGGGTTACGTTAGCTCGGGCGACTGTCTGGCGGTAGCGCCTGCCGCGGAAGAAATGAAAAAGCTGCTGGTGCTGTATGACTGCGGCACCCCACGTATTTTTGAAGAAGCTAGCTACAAGTATGTGTTTCGGACCGCCTCGCATGGTGCGATGGATAACGTGGCCGCAGCGCGCTACCTGAAGGCGCGTGGTGTCAAGGTCAATACAATTAACCTGATTAATCAAGATTACGCCTGGGGTCATGACTCGATTAAAGATTTCACTTTGTCGATGGGCGTGCTTTACCCCAATGCCAAGGTACAGGCAGATCAACGCCCCAAGTTTGGTGCGGGACAGTACGGTACCGAAATCTCGCAGCTGATGTCACAACCCGCAGATGTGACCCACTCCAGTTTGTGGGGTGGCGATTTACAGGCGATGATTTTGCAAGCCGCGCCGCGTGGCATGTTCAGAAAGTCGCTGGTGGTGCTTACCGCCGCTGATCACGTGTTGATTCCGTTGGGCGATCGCATGCCCGAGGGCGTAGTGCTAGGTGCGCGTGGTGCGTACGGGACGCTGGCGCCGAAATCTGCGTTGAATGATTGGTGGTGGAATCTTTATCTCAATCGCTGGAATGTGTATCCGGTGCAGGCGCCTTACCGTATGGCGCAAGGGTTAATGGCGCTGAAATTGGCGGTTGAGAAAGCGATGGCGGCAAACGGCGGTAAAAAACCCAACACCGAGCAAATTGTTGCGGCGCTGGCCGGTCTTGAGTGGGAAGCGCCTGGTGGTCGGATCAAGCTGGCGCTGGGTAACGGGCGCCAGGCAATACAGCCTACCGCGATTGGTATCACCAAGTGGGACCCTGAAAAACGACTCATGGTGATGAGAGATATACAACGCTTCGCTGCAGAATGCGTTAACCCGCCAGCGAATATGAAGGCCGAGGACTGGATGAAGGCCGGCTTCCCGGGAGCAAAGTGCGACTGAACCACCGCGCCGCGCTCGGGCCACGCTAAATGGCTTTATTGTTGACGATACTGATTGACGGCCTGACCTATGCGTCATGGCTGTTTATTGTCGCGCTCGGCTTAACCTTGGTGTTCGGTATTCTCAAGATACTGAATGTTGCGCATGGCAGTTTCTATGCGCTGGGTGCGTACGCCACAGCCAGTATGGTGGCCTTGTTCACGAGCATGCAACTCGCGCCAGCGTTCTCGCTGGTGGCAATGCTATTGGCGGCAGTTGTGGTGGCGGCGCTGGTCGCGCCATTATGCGAGCGTGGTCTGCTTCGTATGTTCTATGGTCGTGATGAGGTGCTGCTGGTACTCGTCACCTTCGCGCTGTTCTTGATCATGGAGGACGTTACCAAGCTGATCTGGGGCGTCAACCCGCTGTACGTGGCCGATCCCTATATGTTGTTTGGCATGGTAGAGATGGGCACGCTGTCCTACGTCGGCTACGACTTCATGCTGGTACTGATAGCGTTGATTGTGGGCGTGAGTGTGTGGTGGGGTCTCAAACGTACTCGCTTCGGAAAACTGGTGCTGGCGGTGATTCATAACGAAGAAATCGCAGCCAGCATGGGCGTGAATGTCTCGCGGGTATACGCACTCGCGTTTTCAGTAGGGATTTTTCTTGCAGCACTTGGCGGCGCATTTACGGCGCCCATGATCTCGGTGCAGCCCGGTGTATCGGTGGGCGTGATTATTATTTCTTTCGCGGTGGTGATTATCGGTGGCCTCGGCAGTATCCCGGGCGCTGCAGTCGGCGCGTTAATCGTCGGGCTTGCGCGATCTGCTGCGGTCCATGTGTGGCCTGTAGCAGAGCTGTTCTCGATCTACCTGGTGATGGCGATTGTTTTGATGTTCCGCCCCGAGGGGCTGTTCCAACGCGTCCAGGCAAGGAAGATTTGAGATGACCGCACGCGAATCAGCGCCGATGCGAACGTTGCTGTTCGGCTTGCTCTGCATCGGTGTGTTACTGCTGGCTGGCGCGGCGATGCCACGCTGGCTGACTTTTTTGCTGACCATGGCGCTCGCCAATGGTGTTGTGGCACTTGGCATCATGCTTCTGATGCGCAGTGGGGTAGTCTCGTTTGGCCAGGGCCTGGTCTTTGCCAGCGGTGGCTATGCAGCCGCGCTGGGTTTTCGCTGGCTTGGATGGACCGATGGTCTACTACTCACGCTGGCGGGTGGGCTGCTCGCTGCACTGATCGCAGCGCCTTTTGCGTGGCTCATCGCGCGCTACCGTGGCATATTCTTCGCGATGCTGACGCTGGCGCTATCGATGGTGCTGTATGGTTTGCTGATTAAATCAACCGCGTTCGGTGGCTCTGACGGTTTGAACATGGGCCGGGTCAGCTATCTTGGCGTGCGCCCGGCCGATGCATGGGTGGGCTACACCAACTACGCGGTCACGGTCGTTATCGTTGGCATGATCAGTGTGCTGATGCGTGTGTATTTTGATTCAGTGCGCGGCCTGGTGGTGCTCTCGGCGCGTGACAATGAAATTCGTGTTGAGTATCTGGGTAGCTCGGTACAGTCATTAATCGCTACCAACT
>VGHX01000040.1 GCA_016868055.1 Betaproteobacteria bacterium | reverse complement strand
AAAATGCGCGTCGGCGGCTTTGCTGGTCACGTGATGCAAAAGCTGGGCGCGGTGCCTCAGCAAATCGCTGGCGGTGATATTTATCCAGCACTGGAAAAAGGCACGATCGACGCTGCCGAATGGATCGGACCCTATGACGACGAGAGGCTAGGCTTCAACAAAGTTGCGCCGATTTATTATACTCCGGGCTGGTGGGAGCCAAGCGCGCAGTTATCGTTTTACGTCAATAAGAAAGAATGGGACAAGCTGCCGAAGGACTTCCAGGCGGCGCTTGAGGTTGCCACCTATGAAGCCCATATCGCAATGCAAGCGATGTATGACGCACGTAACCCATCTGCACTGGCGCGTCTGATGAAAAACGGTGTCAAGCTCCGTAACTTCTCCAAGTCGATTCTTGATGCCTGCTATGAAGCAGCGCAAGAGGTGATTGAAGAAGAGGCGTCGAAGAATGCAAAATTCAAAAAAGTACTTGAGCCGTGGCGTCGTTTTCACCAAGACCAAAATACCTGGTACTCGGTCGCCGAGTCGCCAGTTCAGTCTTATCTGATCGGACGCCGCAAGTCCTGAGTGATTGATCCTGATAACGAAAGAGCCCGCAACTGCGGGCTCTTTTTATTGCCAGGCACTAATCACTAAGTCGGCTTTGGTTGAAGTGATTAGCACTCGGTTGGCGCGGGTGATGTATCAACAGATCATTTCTTCAGCGGCCCAGAAGAAAAATCTAGCTTGAGCTCGTTTCCTGTACTGCTATCCGATGAGAACTCGACGCTGGGTATGTCTGGCGTGTTGACGCTACCGAGGTCATCGTCCATATCGATATTCAGTTCGATCTGCTCTTTCATATCGGTTTTGTTTGCGACAGATATCATGCCGGGGAAGGCAATGATCATCGCTACCATCACTACCTGTATACCGACGAAAGGCACAGCACCCCAGTAGATATCGGCAGTCTTGACTTTTTTCGGGGCGACTGAGCGTAGATAAAACAGCGCAAAACCAAAAGGTGGATGCATGAATGAGGTTTGCATGTTGACCGACAGCAGCACGCCAAACCAGATCAGATCGATACCCATTTTTTCCGCGACCGGGCCGACCAGTGGCACCAAAATGAACGCCAACTCAAAGAAGTCGAGGAAGAATGCCAAACCGAAGAACAGCAGATTCACCACAATCAGAAAGCCCGCTTGACCACCGGGTAAGGAGCTCAGTAAATGCTCTACCCACAGATCGCCATTAATGCCGCGGAATACCAGTGAAAACACACTGGAGCCGATCAGTATGAACAGCACGAAGTAAGAGAGCCGGGTGGTGGAATTCATCGCCTGCTTGAGCAGATCTTTCGTCAGGCGGCGGTTGCTGAGCGCGAGAAGCAAAGCGCCCAATGCGCCCATACCACCGCCCTCGGTCGGTGTGGCGATACCGACGAAAATCGTGCCCAGCACCAGGAAGATCAGCGCCAGCGGCGGCACCAGAACCAAGATGACCTGGTCCGTCATCTTCGACAAAAAACCGAGTTTGAGCTTGCGGTTGGCCAGCGCAATGCTGTACGCCAAAAGCGTGCCTACTACAGCGCTGTACACCAAGCCTTCGTCGCCGGCGAGTGATGGGTATGCACCCGCCAGGTATACCGTCTTGAATAGCCATGCGCTCAGGTAGCCAACACCCAGTATGACCAGTAGCGATGGCAAACCACTGGAGCCATCGGATTCGCGCAGGTTGCGTGCTTCCGGTGGCAGCGCAGGTAATGACGCGGGCTGCAGGATAGAAATTACAAAGATATAGCCAGCATACAGCGCAGTCAGCAGGAGTCCCGGTATGAACGCTGCCTGATACATGTCGCCAACCGAGCGCCCTAGCTGATCGGCCATCACGATCAGCACCAGTGACGGCGGTATGATCTGTGCCAAGGTGCCCGAGGCAGCAATCACGCCGGCGGCGATTTTTCTGTCGTAGCCATAGCGAAGCATGACGGGCAGAGAGATCAAGCCCATCGAGATCACGGATGCAGCGACTACGCCGGTTGTGGCTGCCAGTAAAGCGCCCACAAAAATGACCGCATACGCGATGCCGCCTCTGAGTGGACCAAACAGCTGACCGATCGTATCGAGCAAATCCTCCGCCATGCCGGAACGCTCAAGTATCAGGCCCATGAATGTGAAGAAGGGAATAGCGAGCAAGGTATCGTTGCCCATAATGCCAAACAGCCGGTTAGGTAGTGCCTGAAGAAGTTCTGGCTTGAGCAGGCCGAGCTCAATACCGATCAACCCGAACAACAAGCCATTGGCAGCCAAAGAGAACGCCACCGGGAAGCCAGATAAAAGAAATAGGACGAGGGTGGCGAACATGACAGGCGCCATATTCGCGATGAGAAATTTTGTCATGATCACGCTCCCTTGGCAGTACTCGGATGAAAGGAATCATTCATTTCTGCCACCTGAAGCTGGTTAGCCGCGGCGATGGCCTCGATCTCTTCCTGCGGGGTGGTTTGCTGTTTCTCGAAAACACTGGCATCTACCATGCCCATCAAATAGCCAATGCGTTTGATCAGCTCCGAGAATCCCGGCAAGCTCAGCATGAGAAAGCCAAGCGGTATTAGCAGCTTGGCGGGCCAGACAATCAGCCCACCGGCATTGCTAGACATTTCCTCGCTACGGATTGATTCAAATGCAAAGGGAATCGAGAAATAAAGAATCAGCAGCGTTGCGGGTAACAGAAACAGCAGAAAGCCAAACACATCAATCCATACTTGAATTCGTTTTGAAAATCGCCCGACAACGACATCAATCCGAACATACTCATTACGCTTCAAGGTGTAAGAGGAGGCGAGCAGGAAGATGGCGCCAAACAGATACCACTGAATTTCCAGCCAGGCGTTTGAGCTGATGTTGAATAAGTAGCGCACCAGCGCGTTACCGGCACAGATCAGCACGGCGGCGAGCAGTGCCCAGCTAATACTTAGTCCGATACGCTCGTTCACCGCATCGATCAATTTAGATAGCGACAGGAAGAAGGACATGACGAAGCTCTCTCAAAGAATGGAGGCAGTCGAAAGATACGGCGGCCGCCAATGACCCGGGGGCCATTAGGGAGGTCTCCTTATTTGTTTTTAGTGACTGCCGGGATAATCACTACCGCGAGGGCGGATGTCTTGTTGGCAGGACACCGTTGCGGCAAGTGAGCGCAGCAATGTAGCCGCGCTTGAGGAGAGATGTAGTGTTACCGGGCAATAGCCCGGTCAAGCCAGATTCGAAAGTGGGGAAGTTCAGCGTTTGTGACGCGTTAATACAACATCGCCACCCTGAAAAATAGGATCACTGAAGCTGCTGTTTCAGTCGTTCGATCGCAGCGCGAACTTGTGCTGGCGCCGTTCCGCCAACATGCGAGCGTGCTGCGACAGAGCCTTCAAGCGTCAACGCTGCGTGCACGTCAGACTCAATCAACGCTGAAAACGCTCGCAGCTCAGCCAAGCTCAAATCGGCAAGGTCACAGCCGCGTTGCTCACAACTTCGTACGGCGTGTGCAACCGCTTCATGCGCATCACGAAACGGTAGGCCTTTTTTCACCAAGTAATCAGCGAGGTCGGTTGCCGTTGCATAGCCTTGTAGTGCGGCTGCACGCATGGCATCGGCTTTTACGGTGATGCCGGCTGCCATGTCAGCAAAAATACGAAGCGTGTCGATGACCGTATCAACGGTGTCGAATAATGGTTCTTTGTCTTCCTGATTATCTTTGTTGTATGCAAGTGGCTGCGCCTTCATGAGTGTCAGCAAGGCGATCAAATGGCCATTCACGCGACCTGTCTTGCCACGTGCGAGTTCTGGTACGTCGGGGTTTTTCTTTTGCGGCATGATCGATGAACCGGTACAGAACCGGTCGGCAATATCGATGAAGCCAAGCCGTGGACTCATCCAGATCACCAGCTCTTCAGAAAGCCGCGACACATGTGTCATCAGTAGCGCAGAGGCCGCACAGAACTCGATCGCGAAATCACGGTCGGAAACGGCGTCAAGCGAGTTGTGGCAGACATCATCAAAGCCCAATGTGGCTGCGACTCTCAGGCGATCGATCGGAAAACTGGTTCCCGCTAAGGCAGCCGCGCCGAGCGGCAGACGGTTCACGCGTTTACGGCAGTCGGCCATGCGCTCGGTATCGCGTCCAAACATCTCAACGTAGGCGAGCAGGTGATGACCAAAAGTCACCGGTTGCGCCACTTGTAAGTGCGTGAAGCCAGGAATAATCGTATCTGCGTGCGGCTCTGCAACGTGTAGCAGCGCCAAGCGCAAGGCTTTGAGTAAGCCAACAATGTCATCTATCGCACTGCGCAGGTAAAGGCGAATATCTGTCGCGACCTGATCATTGCGTGAACGGCCCGTATGCAGCCGTTTGCCTGCGTCGCCGACAAGTTCAGTGAGACGCTTTTCGATGTTGAGGTGCACATCTTCCAAATCAAGCGACCACGTGAATTTGTCGCTGTCGATTTCATTCAAAATCTGCGCCATACCGCGTTGAATGTCAGCGTAATCTTGTGCGGTAATGATGTTTTGTGCTGCCAGCATCTCTGCATGAGCCAGTGATCCTTGGATGTCGACGTGTGCCAGACGCTTATCGAAAAACACCGAGGCCGTATAGCGCTTGACCAAGTCGGATACGGGCTCGTTAAAACGAGCCGACCAGGCATCTGCTTTTTTTGAAAATTGATCACTCATGGCGTGATTATAAAGGGCTAAAAAAATGGGTTTACATCGAGCGCTACGTACTACCGGCAAGCGGGAGTATGGCTTGATCTAGCCAGTATTTCTGAGACCAGCGGCGACTCCGTTAATCGAGAGGTGAATGCCACGGTGAACCCGGATATCAGGCTCACGACCCTGATCGTTTTGGCTCCGGTGGCGTCGTATTAATTCAACTTGCAAATGGTTGAGCGGATCTAGATACGGAATCCGGTTTTTAATCGAGCGTGCCAGCGTCGGATTACTCGCCAAACGCTCACGTGACCCGGTAACCAGCCAAAGTGCTTCCAGCGTTTTTTCGTGCTCGGCAGTGATACGTGCAAAGATCGTGTGCCTCAGCTTTTTGTCGGCGACTAACGAAGCGTAGCGCGATGCCAGCGCCAGATCAGTCTTGGAGAGCACCATATCCATATTCGACAGCAGCGTCGAAAAGAAAGGCCATTCTTTTAGCATGGCTCGCAGTAAGGCTTTTTTCTTTGTAATGCTGCCGTGGCTAGCATCACCCAGCCACTGCTCGACAGCGCTGCCGAATCCGTACCACCCTGGTAGCAGAAGCCGGCACTGGCCCCAGGAAAAACTCCATGGTATGGCGCGCAGATCTTCGATGCGACGGTTAGATTTACGCGATGCCGGGCGAGAACCAATATTCAGCTCGGCGATTTCTGCGATCGGCGTCGCTGCAAAAAAATAATCGGTGAATCCGGGGGTCTCATAGACCAGCTGTCGGTAGGCGCGGTAGGCGTACTCAGACAGGAGCTCCATCACGCGCTCGAACTCGGCCAGTCGCTGAGCGTGTTTGCTGTCGTTACTGTCGGGTCGAAGGCTGGCTTCCAGTACGGCGGCCACAACAAGCTCGAGGTTACGGCGACCAATCTCCGGGTTTGAGAACTTGGAGGCGATGATCTCACCTTGCTCAGTTAAGCGGAATTGTCCATTCACCGTGCCCGCCGGTTGCGCCAGAATGGCGTCGTGGCTTGGTCCGCCACCACGGCCCACGGTACCACCACGCCCGTGGAACAGGCGTAGCTTGACGCCATGACGCGCAAATACCTCGACCAGCGCAACCTCGGCTTTATATAACGACCAGTTCGAGGTCAGGAAACCGCCATCTTTGTTCGAGTCGGAGTAGCCAAGCATGACCTCTTGTAGCGAGTGCTGGTGCTTGACCAACGCGCGCACCGCAGGAAGTGATAACCAGCCTTCCATGATCTCCGACGCATTACGCAAGTCGGGAATAGTTTCAAACAGCGGAATCACCATCACGCCGGACTCAAGCCGACCGTCAGGCAGCACGCGCAACAGCCCGGTTTCTCTTTGCAGCAGTAACACCTCAAGCAGGTCGGACACCGTTTCAGTGTGCGAAATGATGTAGTTCCGAATCGCGCGCTCGCCGAACGCCACGCGAATTTCGCGCGCCGCTTTCAGCACACCGAGTTCGGATACTGTCTCGTCGGAGTAGCTGACATACGGCGAGCGCAATAATCTTGGCTGCGCCAGCTCGGCGCTCAGCAGTGCCTGTTTTTGCTGCTCGTCTAGCTCACGATAATCTTCAGCCAGACCGGCCACCTTGAACAGCTCTGCGATCACGCGCTCATGCACATCGGAGCTTTGCCGCATATCGAGTGTGGCGAGGTGAAAGCCGAAGATATCAGCCGCGCGTCGCAGCGTATTCAGGCGCGGTCGGGTCAGTGCACTTCCGTGATTCGCGCGCAGCGAATCACCAATCGTATCCAGATCAGCGATAAATGCCTGGGGTGACGTGTACGGCTCGGCCGAGCCGATTTCATGCCGCAAAATATTCGACACGCCGAGTCCGCGCGCAGTGGCCGCAAGTCGTGCGTACACCAGAATCAGCGCGCGTCGGTAGGGTTCATCGGTACGGTGCGGTGAGTTGTCCGGCGACGCATCCGCCATCGCTTGTAGCGCAGGGCTCACCGATACCAGCAGTGTCGAGATCGACAGCTCGGCGCCGAGCGCGTGCACCTCCTCCAAATAGAACTCGAAAATCGTCGTGGACTGGCGCGACATCGCCTGCTGCATGGTGGCGCCATGGACATTCGGATTTCCATCGCGGTCGCCGCCGATCCAGCTACCCATTTGCACGAATGGCGGTAGGTGCAGCTGACGCAGATGTGGGTATTGGGTCAGCGTGTCATGCTCGATCTCTTCCATCAGCCCTGGTAGCTCACGCAGGAAAGTGATGCGATAAAACGAGAGCGCGTTCTCGATCTCATCCGCCACCGTCAGCCGTTGGTAGCGCAGCATACGCGTCTGCCACAGCTTGGCGACCTCGGCATGTAGCAGCGCAGTATTACGTTCGCGTTCCGCCGGCGTATTGGGCTGATCACGCAGCGCGAGTAACCGGGCGATCTCGCGCCCGGCGTCGAGGATACTTTTTCTTTGCACCTCGGTCGGGTGCGCAGTCAACACGGGAGAGATGAGCGCACCATCAAAAAACTGCTGCACCGACTTGCCAGCGACGCCTGCAGCGCTCAGCTTTGCCAGCGTCGCCGGGAAGCTGCCGGGTTGCGCCGCCGACCCCGCCAATTGATGAGCCCGCCGGCGGCGGTTATGGTGCTGATCTTCGGCGATATTCGCAAGATGAGAAAAATACGAAAACGCGCGTACCACCGCATTAGTCTGATCGCGGCTAAGTTTTTTTAGTAAACGGTCGAGATCAGCGCCCGCCTCAGCATCAGATTCACGCCTGAACTGCACCGCCGTCTGCCGAATACTCTCAACCAGCTTGAAAACTGCCTCGCCCTCTTGCTGCCGGATTACCTCACCCAGCAAGCGGCCGAGCAAACGAATATCTTCGCGCAGCGGCGCGTCTTTGTCGGCCGTTTTGGAGGGGCGAGCTACTGCGGGAGTTCGAAGCGCCATGATGTTTCAGTCGAGCTTGAGCCCGCGCTGCCGAGGGTGGTAGGGGTGATAGAATGCGCCGCGGTTAGCCGCCGATCATTAGAGCGTCGCTGGCCTTGCGACCTTCCAACGAAAGACCGCATTGAACGCCACATTTTCCGGAAAACTGATTATTGCCTCACGCGAGAGTCGTCTCGCGATGTGGCAAGCTGAAACCGTTCGCGCACGCTTGCTCGAATTATATCCGCACAGCACCGTTGAAATCCTCGGTATGACCACGCGTGGCGACCAGATTCTTGACCGTACCCTATCCAAAGTTGGCGGCAAGGGCTTGTTTGTCAAAGAGCTCGAAGTGGCGATGGAAGAAGGCCGCGCTGATCTCGCTGTGCACTCACTGAAAGACGTGCCGATGGAGCTGCCCGAGGGCTTTACGCTGGCGGCGGTACTCGAGCGTGAAGATCCGCGTGATGCCTTTGTCTCCAACCAATACGACAGCCTCGAGGCCTTGCCACCCGGCGCTGTGGTTGGTACCAGCAGCCTGCGGCGTCAGGCACTGATAGCGGCGCGCTTCCCGCAGCTGCAGATTCACCCATTGCGCGGCAACCTGGATACCCGCCTCGCCAAGCTCGACCGCGGAGAATACGCCGCCATCATCCTCGCCGCAGCAGGTCTGAAGCGATTGGGCATGGCAGAGCGTATACGTGCGTTCATCGACCCCGCGCAGAGCCTCCCTTCACCAGGACAAGGCGCTATGGCCATCGAAATCCGCAGCGGGCGCAACGAGCTGGTGCAGCTACTTGCGCCGCTCAATCATGCCGAGACCGAGCAAGCCGTGCGCGCCGAGCGTCAGCTCTCGCGCAGCTTTGGCGGCAGCTGCCAGATTCCGCTTGCGGCGTACGCGACGGTTGATCAGCACGCGCTGACCCTGACAGCGATGGTGGCCACCCCGGACGGCAAGCGCATCGCGCGCGCCGAGGTTCATGGTGCTGCGGCGACACCGGAGGCGGTGGGTGTGCAGGTAGCGCAAGCGCTCGAAGCGCAAGACGCGACCGCTATCCTTGCCGCCTGTCGCACTGACTGACTCCGGTGGCGTGGGTAGGCGCGTCGTCATTACCCGTCCTCGTGCGCAAGCGGATGCGTTGGTCACGCGGTTGACTGAGCTTGGGGTCGAGGTTCATCGCTTTCCTTTGCTTGAGATTCAGCCGCTGGCCGACACCGCTCACTTGCGCAGCACGCTGTCACACCTCAGCGAATACGCATTGGTCGCGTTCGTGAGCCCGAACGCGATTGATGCGGCGTTCGAACATATTGATCAGTGGCCGAATCAGGTGATCGCGGCGGTGGTCGGTGAGGGCAGCCGGCTGGCGCTGGCGCGTCATGGCCTCAACGGTAGCGGTGCCCGGGTGGTGAGCCCGATTGACCCGCAGCGCACCGACTCCGAGACCTTGCTCGAAGTGCTCGATCTGCCCGCCCTGCAAGGCCGGCGCGTGCTGATCATCCGCGCCGAGACTGGCCGCGAATTGCTCGCCGATCGCTTGCGCGCTGCCGGCGTCGAGGTTGAACAAATCGCCGCTTACCGACGTGGCATGCCCGAGCTCGATACGGCGCTAGATGCACAGCTGAATCAGCTGATCACTGCTGATGCCTGCTGGGTCATCACCAGTTCCGAGGCACTGCGTCATCTGCTTGAAATGGTACAGCGCGCTTGCGGTCAAGCAGGCATCCAGCAGATCTTGAACACTCAGCTATTGGTACCCCACCCGCGTATTGCGGAAAGCGCGCAAACACTTGGGTTTACGCATGTAACGCAGACGTCCTCAGGCGACGAAGCCCTAGTCGCCGCGATACAATCCGTGACATGAGCGACAAACAGTCACCCTCCGACAACATTCCCTCTGAAGCAGCGCCGTCTGAAGCTAAGTCGTCTGAAGCTAAGTCGTCTGAAGCGCGATCGCCTGAAAGGGAGTCCCTTGAGGGTGACGCAACTACACCGGCGAGCGGCGCTGCTGGCGATGCCGCGGCGATCGATGTCGCGTCTAACGATGTCACGGCCCATGCAGGCGCTCCAAACGGGCACGAGGAGTCAGTCAAGCCCAGCCCCGCGCCGCCGCCGCAGCCGCAGCCACTGACGGCATCAAGCACCGAAACAATCAGTGAGCCTGGCCAAACATCTGCAGGCGAGCGGCCTTGGTGGTGGCCGAGTTGGCCTGAAAATGTCGAGGCTCGTCTCAAGTTAATGCTCGCTGGGCTAGCAGCGCTGCTGGCGCTGCAATGGTGGAGCGCGCGCTCTGATATCTCCGACCTCCGGCGTGAGGTTGCGCAGCGCCTTCAGTCTGGCGAAAACCTCAACAGCCAAACCAAGCTCATCGCCGACCGGGTTGATGATCAGCTTCGTGTATTGCAAGGCAAAGTGGCCGTGCTCGAGGCGCGTCAGTCAGAGTCGCAGAACCAACAAGCAGCGCTCGAGCAACTCTACCGGGATCTGGCGAAAAATCGTGATGACTGGGCGTTAGCAGAAATCGAACAGGTACTCTCTACTGCCAGCCAACAACTTCAGATCGCGGGCAATGTACGCAGTGCCTTAGTTGCCTTGCAAAACGCTGATGCGCGGCTGTCGCGGGTAGATCGCCCGCAGTTCATCGCGATTCGCCGCGCGATTGCGCAAGATATCGACAAACTCAAAAGCTTGCCCAGTGTCGACCTCACAGGCGTTGCGGTCCGGCTTGATTCGCTCATCGCGCAAGTAGATGCGATGCCGTTACTGTCAGATGAAAAGCCAGCCATCGTCGCGCCGGCACCCAAAACCAAACTATCGAATCGCCAGAAAGCGGAGAGCAACAGTGCCTTTGATTGGCGTGTTGAGATGCAAGAGCGCTGGTCTGTCTGGAGCGGTGAGCTATGGGCAGATCTAAAGCAGTTACTGCGAGTGCGAACAGTGAGCGCGCCCGAGGCCTTGTTGTTAACGCCGGAGCAAGCGTTCTTTGCGCGCGAAAATGTCAAGCTGCGTCTGCTCAATGCACGTGTCGCGCTGCTGTCGCGCAATGACGCGGCATTTCGTAGTGATCTGGCAGAGGCCGACCGTGCTTTGCAGCGCTACTTCGATCTGCGCGACTCGCACACCCGCACCGGGCGCGAGCTCATTCGACAGATTCGCGAGAGTGTCTTGAATATTGAAATGCCCACGCTGTCGCACAGTCTGGCGGCAGTGCGCCAGTCGCGCGCGCGTCCATGAGCAAGGCGTGCTGGTGAGTACCCGTATCTTTCTCTGGTTGGTTGGACTGTTTGCTGCGGCAATCGGCCTGGCGGTGCTGGCGCGCTTTAATCCGGGCAATGTGGTGCTATTTTATCCGCCGCACCGGATTGATATCTCGCTGAATTTTTTCCTCGTTATTCTCCTGCTCGGTTTTTTACTGCTGCTGCTGATCGTGAATACTGTCAGAGCAACCATGGCCTTACCGCGCCGGGTGGAGCAGTACCGAGCGATGCGGCAACTACGTGAATCTAGCCGGGCGCTGCAAGACGCGCTGCGCGCCTATCTCGAGGGGCGCTTCGGTCGTGTCGAAAAATCAGCGCGCAAAGCGGCTCAGTCGCCAGAGCACGCAGGCCTCGCCGCCTTGCTTGGTGCGCGTGCCGCGCAGCGCTTGCAAGAGCCACTTCGGCGCGACAAGTGGCTGAGCGATGCCGCAAGCGACAGCGGCTTGCGCACGGCGCGCCTGATGAGCGCCGTCGATTTACTCTCGGAAGACAATAAAGATCTGGATGCCGCACTCGCCGCGCTGCAGGAGCTCACTAGCAGTGGCGTGCGTCACGCGCACGCGCTCAGGCTGGCGCTAAAAGTGAACCAAAGCGCGCGTAACTGGCCCGAGGTTTTACGGCTGGTTAATCTGCTTGACAAGCACTCGGCCTTACACCCGACCCTATCGCGTCGCTTGCGGGATATGGCCTATGAAGCGCTACTACCCAAGGCAGCAGACGACGCTGAATCACTCAAAAAACTGTGGGCCACCATACCTGCTGCCGACCGTCAGAGCGTTGCCGTCTCCGCCATGGGAGCCAGCGCCTTCATGAAAATCGGGCGCCAGCAAGAGGCGGCAGATATCTTGCAGAAAGCCCTGGCGGTGCAGTGGGATGTGCGACTACTAAGAGCCTACCGGCAGTGCGCCGCCCCAGAGGGTTCGGCAACGCTGCTGTCGCAGATAGAGCATGTCGAGCAATGGCTGCGTGAGCGCCCCAACGATGCGGAGCTTGCGCTACTGCTCGGCGCGCTTTGCCAGAAGCAAAAACTATGGGGCAAGGCGCAGCGCCATCTTGAGCAAGCCGTGCTCGGCGCCAGCGATCGAGTTACCTTGCAAGAGGCGCACTTGCGTCTGGCGCAAATGTATGAAGTCCTGGGGCAGCCCGAGGCGGCGGCGACGCACTTTCGTTTGTGTGCGCTGACCACCCAAGTACCCACATCAAAAAGTCTTTAACACACCAGGGAATCTCATGAGTCTGAATAATGTTCCAGCCGGACGCGACGTGCCGAATGATTTCAACGTCATTATTGAAATTCCGATGAATGCCGATCCGATCAAGTACGAGGTCGACAAAGAAACCGGCGCGCTCTATGTCGATCGTTTCATGGGTACCTCAATGCATTACCCATGTAACTACGGCTATGTGCCCGATACCGTTGCTGATGATGGTGACCCGGTTGATGTGCTGGTCATTACACCCTTCCCATTGATACCCGGGGTGGTGGTGCGTTGTCGTCCGATTGGCGTACTGCGAATGACCGACGAGTCGGGTGGTGATGCCAAGGTGCTCGCGGTGCCGATCGATAAAGTACTGCCGATCTATACCCACTGGCAAAAACCCGACGACATGAATGACCTGCGCTTGCAGCAGATCCAGCATTTCTTCGAGCACTATAAAGATCTGGAGCCGGGTAAATGGGTGAAGGTGGATGGCTGGTACGGGCCCGACGAGGCCAAGAAAGAAATTTTGTCAGGCGTCGAAAACTACCGGCGCGAACTCAGCAAGGCATAAGGCCGTGCGCCTACGACTTGAACGGGTTGCGCTCATTCAGCTCATCTAAATAGGCCGACATACCCCGGCCTTCTTGCCTGAGAAAACGCTCGACGGCATCCGAGAACGACGGATGCGCTAACCAATGAGCCGACCATGTCTGCTCGGGCAAAAAGCCACGTGCCATTTTGTGTTCGCCTTGGGCGCCACCCTCAAAAGCGGCGATACCGTTCGCGATGCAAAACTCCAGTGGCTGGTAGTAAGCGGTCTCGAAGTGTAGGCAAGCGTGCTGCTCAATGCATCCCCAATAGCGGCCGTACAGCGCGCGCTGATCGTAGATCAGTAGCGATGCGGCGATTGGTCGCGCGTCGCGTTCAGCGATCACCAGTAAAACATGATCGGGCATGTGCTCGCCAATCCGCAAAAAGAAATCCAGATTCAGGTAGGGCGTTGAGTAATGCTCGCGATATGTTTGATCGTAGCAGCGTTTAAAAAACTGCCAATCTGCTTCGCTGGCATCGCGCCCGCGCACTTGCCGAAGCGAGATGCCAGCTTCCTGCACCTTGCGTCGCTCGGCGCGAATATTCTTTCGTTTCTTCTGCTCTAGCGTCGACAAGAACTGCTCAAAAGTATCGTAACCCTGGTTCTGCCAGTGAAACTGCACACCTTTGCGCAGCATAAAGCCCGCCGCAGCAAACAACGCGGCCTCCGGCTCGGTTGGGTACAGCACATGCGTCGAAGACAGGCCGCTGTTTCGCTGAAGTGCTTGCAGGGCATCGAGCAGCGCGGCGCGCCCTGCATCGTCATGCGCCATCAGACGAGCGCCGGTCACCGGGGTGAACGGAATAGCGCTCAGCAGTTTCGGGTAGTAGTCGATACCGTTGCGGCGGTAGGCATCGGCCCAGGCCCAATCGAAAACATACTCACCGTAGGAATGAAACTTGGCATACATCGGCAACGCCGCCACCAGCGCTTGTGACTGCCACAGCGTCAGGTACTGCGGCTGCCAACCTTTGTCTTCCGAGGCACTACCCGACTCATGCAGCGCATGCAAAAAGGCAAACGAGAGAAAGGGATTCGGCTGTGGCTGCGCCTGTACCAGCGCGTCCCACGCCGGCTGTCCGACCTCCGATAATGAAGAAACAATACGCGTGCGATAATCTGCGGTGTTTACAGTTTGAGTCATGCGCGCTTCGGCTCTCCATTATTTCTGTTCTTCGTGATGCCAGTCACTGTTGCTCTCGCTCAAATTAACAGTACGGTCGGTGATCTCGCCGGCAACAGCGCACGCATCATCGCGTCTGCGCGTCAAGCGTATGCCAGTGGCGCTGATATTTTGCTCACGCCCGAGTTATCGCTGGTTGGGTATCCCCCGGAAGATTTACTGCTGCGTCAGTCATTCTACGCAAAATCACATCATGCGTTGCATCAACTCGCGGCGCAACTGGCTGAGTTCAAGGACTTGCGGGTGATTGTTGGACATCCGCTGCGTGAGACGGGCGGCCGCCAGTACAACGCCGCGTCAGTCTTGATCGGCGGTGAAGTCGTACACACCTACCGCAAGCATGCATTACCCAATTACACCGTGTTTGATGAAAAGCGCTACTTCAGTGCGGCTGACGATGTATGCACATTTGATGTCAAAGGCACGCGCTTCGCTATCAATATCTGTGAAGACACTTGGTACGCTGAGATGCCGCGCAAGGCACGTGAGCAGGGCGCGCAGGTACTGCTGGTGCTGAATGCATCGCCGTATCACATGCACAAGCAGCATGTGCGTGTCGAGACCCTGCGCGACACGGTCAGCCATCAGCGGCTCGCCATGGCCTATGTAAATTGTGTAGGTGCGCAAGACGAGTTGGTCTTCGATGGCGCCTCATTCGTACTCGACGCAGCAGGCCAGGTACGCGCCCAGTTGAAGCCTTTCGAGGAAGATTTCATGCTGGTGTCGTTTGACGATGGCCAGCCAGTGCCAATGTCACTACCCGAGCCCCTGTCGCTTGAGTCACAGGTGTATTCGGCGTTGGTGCTTGGCGTGCGTGACTACGTGGGCAAGAACGGCTTCCCGGGCGCGATCATTGGCTTATCCGGTGGTGTTGATTCGGCGCTGACCTTGGCGATTGCGGTCGATGCGCTTGGCAAAGACAAGGTACGTGCAGTTATGATGCCCTCGCCCTACACGGCCGAGATATCCTGGATCGATGCACGTGATATGGCTGCGCGGCTAGGCGTGCGTTACGATGAAATTCCGATTGCAGATTGTTTTGATGCATTCCGCGATGCATTACAAACTGTATTCCAAGGTTTGGCCGAAGACACCACCGAAGAAAATCTGCAGGCGCGTATACGCGGCACCTTGCTGATGGCGCTTTCCAATAAAACCGGCGCGATTGTGCTCACCACCGGCAACAAGAGCGAGATGGCGACCGGCTACTGCACGCTGTATGGCGACATGGCCGGCGGCTATGCGGTGATCAAAGATATCCTCAAGACGATGGTGTATCGGCTATGTGATTATCGAAATGCTATTACCGAGGTTATTCCGCAGCGCATCTTGACCCGCGCGCCCTCCGCCGAGCTACGCCTCGACCAGCTCGATCAAGACTCTTTGCCGCCCTACGAGGTATTAGACGGTATCCTGCGGTTGTATATGGAAGAAGGCGAGGGCGTTGCAGAACTGTTGGCCGCGGGTTATCGTAAGGAAGATGTCGACCGCATCACGCGCCTAGTGAAGATCAACGAATACAAACGGCGACAGGCACCGGTCGGCCCGAGAATCACGCATCGAGCATTCGGCCGCGACTGGCGTTACCCGATTACGTCGAAGTTTAGTGAATAAGCAGATACACTCGTTCAAATTAGCCGATGGCGTGTAAGTGTCTGGGTGAAATATGAATTACCCGAACAAGGATTTGAAGAGTTGAAGATTTGAGGATTTAAAGATTTGAAGATTTGATGATGTGAAGATTTGAAGATGTGAGATTTAACTGGCCCGATGGATGCGTGAGCCATGTTCTATTTGCGAGAGGAGCGCCCGTGAAACAAATTACCGCCATTATCAAACCATTCAAGCTCGACGAGGTGCGCGAGTCGCTGGCCGCAGTTGGCGTGAGTGGACTAACCGTGACTGAAGTCAAAGGCTTCGGCCGACAGAAAGGCCATACCGAGCTGTACCGCGGCGCCGAATACGTGGTCGATTTTTTACCAAAGGTAAAAGTAGAACTCGTGGTGGACGACGAAAGCGTTGACCACGCGATCGAGGCGATCGTCAAAGCCGCGCGCACCGGCAAGATCGGTGACGGTAAAATCTTTGTCACCGCAGTCGAGCAGGTGGTACGGATTCGTACCGGCGAAACCGGGCCAGACGCGGTGTAATTACGCCTTCAGCAGTACCATCAGCGCGCCGGAACCCCCATCAGCCGCGCGCGCGGTACAAAAGGCGATGACCTCATCTTTCTGTACCAGCCAGTTTCTGACTTTGCTTTTCAGGACGGGCTTCTTGTCCATCGAGCCCAAGCCTTTGCCATGAATAATGCGCACGCAGCGCACGCCGCGTTTGACCGCATCGCGAATAAACTGGCCGATCGCCTCACGCGCTTGATCCACGCGCAGGCCGTGAAGGTCGAGCTGATCTTGTGTCACCCAACCACCGCTGCGTAATTTTTTCAATACATCCAGGCCAACACCAGGTCGTGCGTAGCTGAGCGCGTCATCCGTCTCGAGTAGCGTCTCAATACTGAACTCATCCGATAGCGATTCTTTCAGTACGGCTTCGTCGTCGGCAATACGCTGCTGCGCAATCGGTGATGGTTTGGGCGGCGGGTGAAGCACGCGCGGCGCGGTGTTGAGTGGTTTGACATCGCCCACGCTATTGCGAAACAAATTAGCCTCACGCTCGCGCTGCGCTGCCAGCTCGCGTTGTTTACGCTCCGCTTCGGCGTGCGCGGCTGCTTTTTCTTGCAGACGCTGCTGCAAGGCCTTCAGTTCAGCGAGATTTTTCATGTGAAGGCCGGGATCAGTTTTTTACTCGAGTGCCTCAAGATACCGCTGCGCGTCCAACGCCGCCATACAGCCGGTACCGGCACTGGTAATCGCCTGGCGGTAAATATGGTCTTGCACATCACCGGCTGCGAATACGCCCTCGACCGAGGTCATGGTTGCCATACCATCGAGACCGCTACGCGTGACGATGTAGCCGTTGTTCATGTGTAGCTGACCTTCAAAAATGCCGGTGTTCGGTTTATGCCCGATGGCGACAAACAGCCCATGCACGGATAACGAAGACACTGCGCCATCGGCAGTGCTCTTGATTTTCAGGCCAGTCACACCGCTGCCATCGCCGGTTACCTCATCAAGCGTGTGATTCCACTTGATCTCGATTTTGCCTTCATTCACTTTAGCCATCAGCCGATCAATCATGATCGGCTCAGCGCGAAACTTGTCGCGGCGGTGAATCATCGTCACCTTGCTCGCGATATTTGAAAGATAGAGCGCCTCTTCCACCGCGGTGTTACCACCACCCACCACCGCTACTTCCTGGTTCTTGTAGAAGAAGCCATCACACGTCGCGCAGGCGGATACACCTTTGCCCATAAAAGCCTGCTCCGAGGGCAGCCCAAGGTATTGCGCCGAGGCGCCGGTCGCGATGATCAGGGCATCGCAGGTGTAGCTGCCGCTGTCGCCGTCCAGCCGGAACGGGCGCTGGTTGAGGTGAACGGTATGAATGTGATCGAACGCGATCTCGGTACTAAAACGTTCGGCATGCTGAAGCAGACGCTGCATCAGCTCGGGGCCTTGCACGCCCATCGGGTCGCCGGGCCAGTTTTCGACGTCGGTGGTGGTCATCAGCTGACCGCCTTGCTCGACACCGGTGACCAGCACCGGGTTCAAATTGGCGCGGGCAGCGTAGACGGCGGCGCTGTAGCCGGCAGGGCCTGAACCAACGATCAATACGCGGGCATGCTTGGGTAGGGACATGGGAATCTTCTAGGATGAACAATAAATCGAGCAGTAGGGCGGCTTGTTTTCGCAGTTTCAGTCGCGTGGACGGAGTATCATCCGGTGTTGGATGGTGCGATATTGCCCTGCACAACAAACCGAAATTATAGTGGAACAGCCCGCCTCGCTGCGGGCTGCCAAAAACTAGTCCTCCATGACCCGAACCGGCACTCGATACTCCAGCGCTCAGCCCGAGACGCCCGCCACCGACGCGCTGCCGAACCGACTGCTGCGTTTGCTGTCCGAGGCGCGCTGGGTGGCGTTTGCGGTGCTGGGTGTGTATCTGACGTTGGTGCTGTACACCTACACCCCGGCCGACTCCGGCTGGTCGCACGCCGGCATGAGCGCGCGTCCCACCAACTGGGGCGGCTCCGCAGGCGCTTGGCTGGCTGACCTGATGCTGTACGTGTTTGGTTTCTCTGCCTGGTGGTTCTGCATCGCGCTGCTGGCCTCGGTTTGGGTGAGTTACCGGTATCTGGCGCAGCGATTCTTGCTCAACAAGCAGCAAGAAAAACGTCACCGCTATGAGGGTCTGATTCGGGGTAGCGGGTTTGTATTGCTCATTCTCGGCAGCTGTTCGCTCGAGTTCATGCGCATGTATACATGGAAGGTACAGCTACCACGCGACCCTGGCGGTGTGCTGGGCGAGACGCTGGGCGGCTTTGCACAAAGCTCACTCGGGTTTAATGGCGCAACGCTCATCCTGTTAATGGTGTTCGGTCTTGGTTTCTCGCTGTGCTTTCATGTGTCGTGGTTGGCCGTTGCTGAAAAACTCGGTGGTGCGATTGAAGGGACGGCGCAATGGCTGCTGCAAATGTACCGCGCCTATCAAGACCGCAAGATCGGTGAGGTCGCTATCGTCAAGCGCGAAGAGGCCGTCGTCAAAGAACGCGAAAAATTTGTCGAAGCGCTACCGATACAAATCGTGCCGCAAGTCGTGCATGTACCGAAATCCGAGCGTGTCGAGAAAGAGAAGCAGGTATCGCTGTTCCTTGATATGCCCGACACTAACCTGCCGCCGCTATCGCTGCTGGATGAACCACCCACCGAGCAAGAAACCGTTAGCGTCGAGACGCTGGAGTACACCAGCCGCCTGATCGAGAAAAAACTGGGTGACTTTGGCGTTGAGGTCAAAGTTGTTGCCGCTTATCCAGGCCCAGTCATTACCCGCTATGAGATCGAGCCTGCTACGGGTGTCAAGGGCAGCCAGATCGTGAACCTTGCGCGCGACCTGGCGCGTGCCTTGTCGCTCACCTCGATACGCGTCGTGGAAACCATCCCCGGCAAAAACTACATGGGCCTCGAGCTGCCGAATCCCAAGCGGCAGATTGTGCGTTTGTCAGAGATTGTCGGCTCCAAGGTCTATAACGACACCGCGTCAACGCTGAGTGTCGGCTTGGGTAAAGATATTGCCGGCAACCCGGTCGTCGCTGATCTGGCCAAGATGCCGCACTTGCTGGTGGCGGGTACCACTGGCTCAGGTAAATCGGTCGGTATTAACGCGACGATTTTGTCATTGCTGTACAAAGCCGATCCGAATCAAGTAAGGCTGATCCTCATTGACCCGAAAATGCTCGAGCTCTCGATTTACGAGGGCATACCGCATCTGCTCGCGCCCGTGGTGACCGATATGCGTCAGGCCGGCCATGCACTGAATTGGGCTGTGAATGAGATGGAGCGTCGCTACAAGCTGATGTCTAAGCTTGGTGTGCGTAATCTCGCAGGCTTTAACCAAAAAATTGCTGACGCCAGCAAAAAATCACAAAAGATTCCTAACCCCTTCAGCCTGACGCCGGATGCACCCGAACCATTAGAAAAGCTACCCACCATCGTGATCATCATCGATGAGTTAGCCGATCTAATGATGGTGGTGGGTAAAAAAGTCGAAGAGCTGATCGCGCGCATCGCGCAAAAAGCACGTGCTGCCGGCATTCATCTGATACTCGCAACCCAACGTCCTTCGGTGGATGTGATTACTGGCTTGATTAAAGCGAACGTACCGACACGCATTGCGTTTCAGGTATCTTCAAAAATCGATTCACGCACGATTCTTGATCAACAAGGCGCCGAGGCCTTGCTGGGTATGGGCGACATGCTCTACCTGCCGCCGGGCACTGGATTGCCAGTGCGTGTGCATGGTGCGTTTGTGTCGGATGATGAAGTTCATCGCGTAGTTGAGCACTTGCGTGCGCAAGGCGAGCCCAACTACATCGAGGGCATACTTGAGGGCGGTGTTACCGAAGGTGGTGAGCTAGGTAGTCTTGATGGCCCGGCTGGCGAGGCCGATCCTATGTACGATCAGGCGGTGGCCATCGTACTCAAGCATCGTCGAGCATCTATCTCACTGGTGCAGCGTCATCTGCGCATTGGCTATAACCGCGCCGCGCGTTTACTCGAGCAAATGGAGCAGAGTGGTTTGGTGTCATCCATGCAGTCCAACGGTAACCGCGAGATTTTAGTGCCGCACTCGCAGGCGGAATGAGTATCTTCAAGCCAGGCAATATGTTGAACCGAACTTCTGTTCTTTCAGTGCGCATCAGCAAGTTAGCTACCTTGGTTGCGGCGGTAAGCGTTATCAGCATGCCGACCGTAGCGCACGCCAACGCGCTTGAACAATTCAAGCGCTTCGTGACTGAAACGCGTTCTGCACGTGGCGAGTTTAATCAGCGCATGGTGAAGGGCGAGGGCGACAAGCTGCGTGTGTCTAGTCAATCAAGTGGTACGTTCGCGTTTTCACGGCCGGGTAATTTTATCTGGAACTATAAAAAACCCTACGAGCAGGTATTGCAGTCGGATGGCAATAATATGTACATCCACGACCAAGACTTGAACCAGGTCACCGTACGCGCTTTGGGTAATGCGATCGGCTCGTCGCCGGCAGCGATTCTATTTGGCAGCAACGATCTCGAGAAAAACTTCACCCTCTCCGATGCGGGTAACAAAGATGGTATCGATTGGTTGCAGGCCATACCAAAAGCCAAAGATACGCAATTCGAACGCATTGGCATTGGCCTGCGTGATGGGCTGCCGGTAGGTATGGAGCTACGCGATAGTTTTGGTCAGGTCTCGGTGATCAACTTCACCCGCTTCGAAAAAAACCCTTCACTACCCGCGAATCAATTCAAGTTTGTGATGCCCAAGGGCGCTGATTTATTGCAGCAATAGCGTGATATGGCTGCCCCTCTAGCCGAACGGCTGCGTCCCGCAACACTCGATCAGGTTATTGGCCAGCACCACTTGCTTGGCGCGGGTAAACCGCTGCGCGTTGCCTTTGAATCCAAGCAGCCGCATTCCATGATTCTTTGGGGTCCGCCCGGCGTCGGCAAGACCACGCTGGCGCGCCTGATGGCGCAGGGCTTCAATGCAGAGTTCATCGCGCTATCTGCGGTACTGTCTGGCGTAAAAGACATCCGCGAGGCGGTCGAGCGCGCACAACTGCTGCAAGCAACCTCTGGCCGCCCGACCATCTTGTTTGTCGATGAGGTGCATCGGTTCAACAAAAGCCAGCAAGATGCTTTTCTGCCGCACGTAGAAAGTGGTCTGTTTACCTTTATTGGTGCCACTACAGAAAATCCTTCATTCGAAGTCAACGGCGCGCTTTTATCACGGGCGGCAGTTTATGTACTTCAGCCGCTTGGCGATGAAGATTTATCACAGCTGCTGCTGCGTGCGCTGACGCTCGATGAACCGTTTGCTATTGAAGACGAAGCCAAAGCGATGCTGGTAGCGAGTGCTGATGGTGACGGTCGCAAACTACTCAACAACACAGAAATCATCCTTCGAGCTGCAGCGCAAAGTGGCAAGCAAACGATCGATACCGCCTTGCTGCAGCAGACCTTAGGTGATGCATTGCGTCGTTTCGATAAAGGCGGCGATACGTTTTATGATCAGATCTCGGCGCTGCATAAATCCGTGCGCGGCTCGAACCCTGATGCGGCGCTGTACTGGCTAGTGCGGATGCTTGATGGCGGTGCCGATCCGCGTTATCTATCGCGGCGACTGATCCGCATGGCGGCAGAAGATATTGGTTTGGCCGATCCACGCGCGCTCAGGCTTGCCTTGGACGCTGCCGAAACCTATGAGCGGCTCGGCTCACCCGAAGGTGAGTTGGCACTGGCCGAAGCCGCCGTGTACCTGGCATGCGCTGCAAAATCCAACGCTGTCTATAACGCCTATAACCAGGTGCGTGCTTTCGTCGCTAAAGACCAAAGCCGATCCGTGCCCGAGCATCTGCGTAATGCGCCGACCAAGCTGATGAAACAGCTCGGCTACGGCAAGTTGTACCGCTACGCGCACGACGAGCCTGAAGCCTATGCAGCGGGTGAGCAGTACCTGCCAGACGGTTTGGGCGACCCGGTCTGGTACCAGCCCACGCCGAGGGGTCTTGAAGGCAAGATCGCCGAGAAGTTGGCGTATCTGAGGAAGTTGGATGCGGAGGCGAAAAGTAAGTAAACAGACTAGCTGTACCAATCTCGGCTCCGATTTGGACCGGTTCCTTGCCAACCTCGCTTGGTACAATGCTACAAAATCTAGCAATCTGATGGCACCATGATCGATATCCACCTCCTCCGTAAAGACATCCACGCTGTCGCCGAGCGACTCGCCCACCGAAAATTCAAGCTCGACATCGATGCTTTCAATGCGCTTGAAAGTGAGCGCAAATCGATACAGGCGCGTACCGAAGAGCTGCAGGCACAACGTAACAGTCTATCCAAGCAAATCGGCATTTTAAAAAGCAAAGGCGAAGACGCCAGTGCCGTCATGTCTCAGGTGAGTGGCATTGGCGATGAGCTGAAAAGCTCCGCTGAAAAACTAGAAGCATTACAAGAGCAGATATCGGCCTTTGTGCTATCCATACCCAATATCCCGCATGAATCGGTACCGCTAGGGCAAGACGAAAGTGCGAATATCGAGATTCGTAAAGTCGGAACGCCACGGCAGTTTGACTTTGAAGTCAAAGATCATGTCGATATTGGCGAGCCGCTAGGGCTCGATTTCGATACAGGTGCCAAACTTTCTGGTGCCAGGTTCAGCGTCATGCGATCAGGTATGGCGCGCCTGCATCGCGCTATTGCGCAGTTCATGCTTGATACCCACGCAGCCGAGCACGGCTACACCGAGTGCTACACACCCTACATAGTGAACAGCAATTCCCTCAAAGGCACCGGGCAGTTACCAAAGTTTGAGGCGGATCTGTTTGCCGTAAAAAAAGGCGGGCAGGAAGGGGAAAGCGAGTCTTTGTACCTGATACCTACCGCAGAGGTGACGCTGACCAATTTCGTCAGCGATGAAATTGTCTCTGCAGAATCGCTGCCCATCAGGTTAGTCGCGCACTCGCCGTGTTTCCGGTCCGAGGCGGGTAGCTACGGTAGAGACACCCGCGGCATGATTCGTCAGCATCAGTTTGACAAAGTCGAGATGGTGCATATCACGCATCCCGAGCACTCGTACCAGCAATTGGAAGAGATGTGCAGTCACGCCGAGAATATCCTCAAAAAACTCGGCCTACCTTATCGCGTGATTACGCTCTGCACGGGTGATATGGGTTTTGGTGCAGCCAAAACCTATGATCTAGAAGTTTGGCTGCCCGCACAAAACACTTATCGAGAAATTTCTTCGGTATCCAACTGCGAAGCATTTCAGGCGCGGCGCATGCAAGCCCGTTTCAGAAATGCGCAAGATAAACCTGAGCTAGTGCATACCTTGAATGGCTCTGGCTTGGCAGTTGGCCGCACGCTAGTGGCTATTCTGGAAAACTACCAGCAGGCGGATGGTAGCGTGACAGTTCCAGAGGCGCTCTGGCCGTACATGGGTGGGTTGAAAGTGCTCAAGCCCTAAGCAAGCGCATCTCGGGCTTGCGTTGGTCGATAGGTTGGTGGAATCTGCTACAATCCGCCCCTTTTGGAAATGATCACAACGTTTTCGACTCGGAGAGGTGGCAGAGTGGTCGAATGTACCTGACTCGAAATCAGGCGTACCGCAAGGTACCGTGGGTTCGAATCCCACCCTCTCCGCCAAGTCATTCAAA
>VGHX01000039.1 GCA_016868055.1 Betaproteobacteria bacterium | reverse complement strand
CGTCGGCATGCTTGGGTTTGCCGTTGATCGCCACTGGCAGCCGCGCCCAGCGACTCAATGCCCCATTCGCGCCCGCATCGCAAAGACCCGAGTCGATCACCGCGTTGAGCAATTGCACAGCCACCGCGCCATCGGTCAGCGGTTCAGCAAAAATGATCCCGCCCTGATGATTGCCGGGGCTGGTCTCAATCAACCATGACAACTCGAAACTGCCCAGCCGTTCAAGCGGTACCTTGGTGCCCAGATCATCGAGCATCAAAAAGTGGCAGGCGGCGAACTGTGTCTTGCGTGCCATCAAAGCGCCATCATTACCGGGGAAGAAGCTTGAACACCCGATGTAGTTGTTATGCGAGGCGGAAAGATTCCCCGCCATCTGATCAGCGCGACTGGCTGCCCAGCCACCTTGACCCGGATCACCAGCCATTGAGCAGACCGCTGCGTATGCACCGCCCGGGAGGACTGTGAAAACGGCCGCGACGAATTCTGCATTGGTGATCTGGTAACCACCGCCTTTACCGGCTTTACCGGCTTCCAACGGTTCGGTTGGAAAATCTGTCAAGTCAGTTGGAGTCATGGCTGGGCTCCTAGGCTGACGAGATGAGGGCTTTGATGTCCTCAACTCGCCACATCGTGCAGCGGCCAAGTTTCACGGGCTTTGGAAATCGTCCGTCACGGATCCCTTGCCACCAGCAGGATTTCTTCACCGGGATGATTGGAGGAATTGGCGGTTTTGCTTTAGGGTTGCCGATGATTTGCGGCAGCCGGAGGAATCCGGTTTCGGGGAGTAAGTGCATTTGCATCCGTCCTTGTATGAGTTAAGACGGGTACATCCTCCCTTTTCCGTAAATGCGAACCACCGCAGTTGCGGTAACGGCTACCGCAGTTGCGGTAAGGCATCAGGTTGCGGTCAGGCTTCGCTTTGCCGCTGCAAACTTACTTTCTAGCGTCCGTTCCGATATTCCGGGCTTGCCCTCATGTTGCGCAAGTATCGCAGTAATGATCGCGGCTTCACTATCAAAAACAGAGTGCTTTCTTCCCGCTGGCGATTTCCCCAGCATCAGATTCAATAAAGCCGCAATGGTGTTTAGGTAGGTGGTCTCGGCGCGGTCGCCTGGGACGACATTTTTGTCAACCATTGCCCGCAACGAATCGCGCTCGCCAGTTAGCTTCTCACGCTCGGTAGTAATGGTCTTAAGCTTTTCTACTTCATTATCTAACTTCGCCCTCAGCGCATCACGATCAGCCTGCAAAGCCCGAAAGGCATCTGCATTGATTACCGCATGGGTCTGGCGCTCAGTTTCATCAAACAGGAATTCGGGCTTTTGATCGGGGTAATGCTTCGCCATCCACTCACGAAGATCATTATGCCGCACTGTCAGCCGCGCTTTTGCCACATGATCGCCAGCCGCTACCGAGCGCCCGTCCCGTCCATGCGGAATGCTGCCGTACATGATGGCGTCAAGGATTTTTTCGGTGTTTGCTTGAAGGCAAGGCCATTGCGGGAATTGTCCGGTTTTCGGTATCCCATCCTCGCCTATGCTTGTCAGGATTTGATCCTCATGGGCTATCAGTCCGCACCAGCGTAGCGCAGCCTCGACAGGTCGATAAAAAGGCTTTTCCAGTGCATTGCAACTTTTCGCGTTGTACCCGTCCACCGCCTATCCCCTATGCAGCCGCTTTCCTAATCGGAGTCACGTTATCGTCGCCCTTCCAAGCATCCAGCATGTCTGCCCATTGCTGCATCATCTTGGCGCGGTCCCCTAAGTATTCGGCATGATTGTATGCTCGCCGCACCGCATTCGGTTCGGCATGGGCCAACTGTCGCTCGATCCAGTTTGAGGAAAACCCCAACTCATTTAAGCGCGTGCTGCCGGTAGTGCGGGTGGCATGCGGGCTGTACTTTTTGCCCCAGCCCAACACATTCAGCATTTGCCGGAATGATGACGAGACCATCGGTTTTGTCCTGTCATCGCGATGCGGGAACAGATGAACATGGCGGCCAGTGAGTCCATGCAGCGCCCGCAGCATTTCGACGGCTTGCGTCGGCAATGGCACAGCATGTTCTTTGCGTTTCTTCATCCGCTCTGCTGGGATCCGCCAGATCGCCGCGTCGAGGTCAAATTCATCCCATCGCGCTTCAACCGCTTCGCTTGGACGGCAGAGCGTCAGCCACATCAACCGAAACGCGGTGAGCGTTTCATGGCGACCGCCATGCCCCTCCACATCGCGTAGCAACTGACCGATCTCGGCGGAATCGAGAGGGCGCTTGTGCTGGGTCTTGTTGGCCGGCAATGCTTTGCGCACCGGATAGACCGGGTCGGCCTCTGCCCGCAGAGTGGATACCGCCAATTCAAAGACCCCAGACATTGTGCGCTTGGCTTCCGCCGCAACGGTCAAGCCGTTCTTCTTTGCCGATGTGTTTAGCACATCCAGAATGTGCGCCGGGGTAATGCTCTTGACCGGCTGCGATCCAATCTTCGGGAACACTACGCGGGTAAGCATGTCCAGCCGCCGCTTCTTGGTGATTTCTTCCCAATCTTTCAAGGCCAACCATTCATTCGCCACGGCCTCGAAGGTCGTAGCGCTGTCCTGTTCTTGCTTGATGCGCCCAAGCTGCCGATTGTGCACCGGGTTGATTCCCTGCTTGACTAGCGACCGCGCCTTGATGCGTTCATCCCTCGCCTCGGCCAGGGTAAATCGCCGCCCCGCCCGCCTTGCCTGCCCCTCGTCCTTAGTTTCGCCGCTGGGTATAACGGCGTAGTCACCGATGGCAAAGATGCTTTCCTTGGCGACATCGCCCTCGCGCAACTCGAACCGGTAACGCCACGCTTTCACCCCGTTGGGTTTGATTTCCAGATACAACCCCTGACCGTCTGACAGCTTGTAGGGCTTGTCCTTAGGCTTGGCAGTGCGGCATTGGGTATCGGTCAGCATGGCCATATCTCCGAGGTTCGAGCCATACCCGGTTTTTTGGCACCGGGATTTGACTCCATACCCGGTATCGTACCCGGTTTATAACTGGCTTGCAGCGGATAAACGCGGATCAGAAAGGAACAAAAAACCCCGTCAATACAACGCAAAACGGGGTTTTGTCAGTCCGGTGAAATCCACCGGAATCCGAAAACATGTTTAGACGTTGAACAAGAAGTTCAGCACATCCCCATCCTTCACAACGTACTCCTTGCCCTCGGCGCGCATCTTGCCGGCTTCTTTTGCACCAGTCTCGCCCTTGCAGGCGATGTAGTCATCAAACGCAATAGTCTGTGCGCGAATGAAGCCACGCTCGAAATCGGTATGAATCACACCGGCAGCTTGTGGTGCGGTGTCGCCCTGATGAATCGTCCAGGCACGAACTTCTTTCACGCCCGCGGTGAAATAGGTTTGCAGACCAAGCAGTTTGAATGCGGCGCGGATCAGGCGATCGAGCCCAGGTTCTTCCATGCCTAAATCTGCAAGGAAGGCGCCTTTATCAGCGTCATCCAGATCAGCAATCTCTGCTTCGATTGCCGCACAGATCGCAACGATAGGCGCATTTTGCGACGCTGCGTACGCAGTCAGTTGATCGAGCAGCGGGTTATTGCTAAAACCACTCTCCGCAACATTCGCTACATACATCGCTGGTTTCGCCGTAATCAAACACAGCGGTTTCAATAGGGCGAGTTGCTCTTTATCCAGCGTCATCGCGCGCACCGGCTGTGCTTCATTCAGCTGTACTTGAACTTTCTCGAGCAAGGCGACCAAGGCAGCGGCTTCTTTATCACCCGAGCGTGCTTTTTTTACTTCGCGCTGTATGGTTTTTTCGACGGTCGCCAGATCGGCCAACGCAAGCTCCGTTTGTATGACCGCAATATCGTCTAGCGGACTGACCTTACCCGCCACATGCACCACGTTCGGATCTTCAAAGCAGCGCACGACGTTTACGATCGCATCGGTTTCGCGTATGTGCGCCAGAAACTGATTACCCAAGCCCTCGCCTTTGGAGGCGCCTGCAACCAAGCCGGCAATATCTACAAACTCGACAGTCGCTGCGAGGATGCGCTCCGGTTTGACGATGGCGGCAAGCTGCGCGAGACGCGGGTCGGGCACTTCGACAATACCGACATTCGGCTCAATGGTGCAAAAGGGGTAGTTTTCGGCGGGGATGCCGGCTTTGGTCAGTGCATTGAAGAGCGTGGACTTGCCGACATTCGGCAGCCCAACGATGCCGCATTTAAGACTCATGGGATTCCTTGCTGTTACGCCCGCTGGCGCTATGTTGCCGGGGCGCGCCGGGACGCTGGTCGATCAAAGACTACGTCAGAAGGGCGCGATTATAACCCTCGCTGTCGACAGCTCTTGCTCATGCAAGAAGCTGTTTATCATGGTGCACTTGTCAACCAGTGAGAGCTCGCTGTGAAAAGAGTTTTTGATGTTGTGGCCGCCTCTATTCTGATAATTATCCTGCTGCCATTTGCGGCGCTAACGGCTATCTTGATTTGGCTGGAGTCGCGCGGGCCGGTGTTAGTGAGTGCCCATCGCGTCGGGCGTCATGGACGTTTATTGAAGCTGCGCGAGTTTCGTGCTGCAGTGGTCGAACCCGGGTCTATGGAAACTATCAGCGGATGCGAAGGCGAGCAGCCCACCCGTGTGGGCGCGCTGATGCGGCGTTTTGGGATAGAGCGCTGGCCCTGGCTGGTCACCGTGCTGAAAGGTGATTTGTCTATCGTCGGGCCACGCGCTGAGTTGCCGCGCTATGTGGGTTGTTACCCGAGCGACGTCAGAAAGAAAGTACTTTCGGTGAAGCCAGGCTTATTCGATTTTTCTTCAGCTGAGGTACGAGAGGAGCAGCGCTTGCTGCATGGTTTGGAAGGGGAGGCTTTGGAAGAAGCCTATGTTGATCAGGTGCTGCCGATCAGGCTGGCGCATGCAGAGCGGTACATTGAAACCCAAGGCTTTCGAACAGATTGCCTGATTTTATTTAAATCACTATTTCGCTAACTGCTAAGTGATGATGTTGCATCAGCGGTAATCGTCGCGGCGAATCTGTAGCAAATGCGATTGAAAAACCGGCGATCGCCATGGAGCGCCTGCAGTGACCACGAAAAAAGGAAAAACCATTTCTGAATAAGCCGTAATAAAAAGCCGCCCTGCGGCGGCTGCGGTTTGATTCATGCGCTACCCCTTGCGGGGGTAGGCACTGGTCTGAAGTCGCTTCAGGCGCTGTGGATCAGAAACTGGTTTTTATCGCGACCTGCCATCCACTTGGGAGGTTTGCCACGGCCGCTCCAGGTTTCGCCAGTTGCATTATTTCGGTACTTGGGTGCTACCGGTCGGCGGATCGCTTTCACGGCTTTACGTTTGGTGGTGCCGCTAAAACCAAGGTCATGCGGCGAGAGTCCGTATTCGCGCATCTTGGCGAGAATCTCGCTGATGGCATTGGTCAACTCGGTCTTGCGCGCCAGCTCTGCCTCCTGCTGCAGTTTTTCGATCTGGCCTTGAAGTTCTTTGTAGGTCGTCATGAAATTCCTCGGTCAAAAAGGGTTTTTGAAGGTGAGCGGCCTCGCCAAATGAAAGCCATCACCGGCCGGCGGATTGTAAACAAATTATTAGCAAAAAGATATTAATTGATGCTGATTTGATGCTGATAATCTGTTTTCATCAATCTGCTGATCTTTATCCGGACAAATTAATTTAAGGAAACGCCGCGTACTGTGCTGTCATTGATTAATCCGCTGCGGTAATCGGCTACGCGAAAGATGAAGGTCGCCTGAACCGGCATTTTTTCATCGCGCGGCTTTTGCCTTATTGATCTTTGTTTAAAAAATACCTGCCAACTGAAGTGGGCGCGGCGTACGATCGATAAATCTTAGGTAGGGGGGATTACCGGGGTATGCAGTATGTGCATGGCCTGCTCGGTTTTGCCTTCGCAGAGTAGCGGGAGGATGTCGAGGCATTTTTCAATGGCGCGATCAATCGGCGCCTGCTCATCGGCGCGCGGGCGGTGTAAAACAAAGTCGATAACGGGCTGCTGCAGGTTCAATGAGCGAGGGTGCCCAATCCCAATGCGCAGGCGCCAGTAGTCTTGCGTGCCGAGCGCCGCGCTGATGTCTTTCAAGCCATTATGGCCACCGGCTGAGCCGCCGATTTTAAGTTTTGCGGTTCCAGGCGGAAGATCTAATTCGTCGTGCACGACTAGAATCTCGCTTGGCAGAATCCGGTAAAACCTCGCGAGCGCAGCAACCGCTTGGCCCGAACGGTTCATGAAGGTTTGGGGTTCCAGCAACCATATATCACGACCACCCATGGGTACTTTGCCAACCAAACCGTGGAAGCGCGACTCGGATCGCAGCGCGCCACGCGCAAGCTGATCCACCAGCCAAAAACCAGCGTTATGGCGTGTAGCTGCGTACTCGTTACCCGGATTGCCAAGTCCGGCGATGAGCCGTATCGGAGTTGTAGTCATGCGCTGCTGGTGGTGGTGGACGCCGGATTATCGCAAACCACTAGCGATAAAAAAGCCCGTCGGGTTGACGGGCTTTTCGGTGGGCTCTTTAAGGAAGGCTCTTTAAAGAAGGCTCTTTAAGGAAGACTCTCCAAGGAAGGCGATGAGACATCGCTCGACCAGTACTTACTTATTCGCTTCTCCACCGTCGTCAGCAGCCTTCGCGCCACGCGGCACCGAGGCAGTTGCGATGGTTGGGTTGTCTTTCGCGTGCACCGCAGTGACGCCCGCAGGGAGTTTCAAATCTGCGACGTGGAAGGAAGCGCCCTCAGTCATGCCCGACAGATCCACCTCAATGAATGCCGGCAAATCTTTCGGCAGGCAACTCACGTCCAATTCGTTCAGCACGTGGCTGATGATGCCACCTGACAGTTTGACCGCAGGAGACACCTCGGCATTAACAAAATGCAGCGGCACCTTGACATGGATTTTCTGGTTGGGATCGACCCGCTGAAAATCCACATGCATCACCAGTGGCTTGAATGCGTGCATCTGAAAATCGCGCAGCAAGACTTTCTCTGCCTTGTCGCCGACTTTCATATCCAGCACGGAAGAGTGAAAAGACTCTTTTTTCAGCGCATGGAACAGCGCGTTGTGGTCAAGTGCGATGTTGACCGGCTCGGCCGTACCACCATAAATAATGCCTGGCGTTTGCCCGGCACGACGCAGGCGGCGGCTCGCTCCGGACCCCTGCTCCGACCTTGGGAATGCAATAACTTCCATGTTGACTCCTAAAACGGGCTTATGCCCTGATTGAATGTCCCCCGCGACCAGAGGACAGATTTGAAACGCTGGCTAGCCAACGTTCCGCATACGATGCGTTTTACTTTTCAGCCCGCCGATTCATCCTCGGCGAACAATGACAGCACAGAATCGCCACGGCTGATGCGGCGTATCGTCTCCGCCAGCAGCGGCGCACACGACACTTGGCGAATCTTGCTGCAGGCGCCTGCTTGCGGGCTAAGCGGAATGGTGTTGACCACCACCAGCTCATCGAGCGGCGAGTGATCGATGCGCTGCACCGCGGTGCCAGACAGCACAGGGTGCGTGCAATACGCCACTACCTTCTTCGCGCCGCGCTCCTTCAGCACTTCAGCCGCTTTGGCCAAGGTACCTGCGGTATCAACCATGTCATCCATGATCACGCAGTTGCGCCCCTCAACCTCGCCGATGATGTGCATCACCTCAGACACATTCGCCTTCGGGCGCCGTTTGTCAATGATGGCGAGGTCACAGCCCAGCTTCTTGGCCAGTGCCCGCGCACGCACGACACCGCCGACATCTGGCGACACTACCAATAAATCCTCGTACCGCTTCTCGACTAAATCGGCCAGCAGCACCGGCGACGCGTACACGTTATCGACGGGGATATCGAAAAACCCCTGAATCTGGTCGGCGTGCAAATCCATGATCAAGATGCGCTCAACGCCTACATCCTGCAGCATGTTGGCCACCACCTTGGCCGAGATCGCCACACGCGCCGAGCGCGGCCGGCGGTCTTGCCGCGAGTAGCCGTAGTACGGCACGACGGCAGTGATGCGGCCAGCGGAGGAGCGCTTGAGCGCATCGACCATCAGCATGATCTCCATCAGGTGATCATTGGTGGGCGCGCAGGTGGACTGCAACACGAAGACGTCTTTACCGCGGACGTTTTCGTTAATCTCGACCATGATCTCGCCATCCGAGAACCGGTTCACCACCGCTTTACCAAGTGGAATGCCGAGCTCAGCCGCGACGCCTGCTGCAAGTTCCGGGGTGGCTGTCCCGGTAAACACCATCAGGTTCTCGTGGACCATGATTCCAAGGTGATTTAAATCTGGCAGGGGAACAAGGATTCGAACCTTGGAATGCCGGAATCAAAATCCGGTGCCTTAACCAACTTGGCTATTCCCCTACACAACCGTTTGTTTGACCATGCGGCCAGACGAATTCTTGTTCACGACGGGAGCAAGTGCGCCATTGGGTGCTCGGCCAGCGCCTTTGCCTTCCAAGCGCGCCACTGCGCGGGCACCTGTTGCAGCGTTGCGGCGGCATCGGATTCCGATGCAAAACTGGCAAAAACACCAGCGCCTGAGCCTGTCATCCGCGCATCGGCACGGTGCGACAGCCAATCCAAAGCGTCTGCAACCGGGGGGAAAGCGCGGGCGGCTACTGCCTGCAAGTCGTTTCTTCCGAACCCAGGAAGCCGGTCCGAAAAGTCCGCTATTTTCACGACTTTGCTGTCGCGTGTCAATTCGGGGGATTGGAAGATCAACGGCGTCGGCACGCTCACGCCAGGATGTATCAGCACAAACCAGCTGGGCGCGGTCTGCACCGGCGTTAGCCGCTCGCCAATGCCCTCGACGAACGCATTGCCGCCGCCCAGAAAGAACGGCACGTCGGCGCCAAGCGCCAGCCCAAGCCGCATCAGATCCGTGCGCGACAAGCCAATGCCCCACAAATGATTCAATGCGATCAGCGTGGTGGCGGCGTTGGAAGAGCCGCCGCCAATGCCACCGCCCATGGGCAGGCGCTTTTCGGTCGCGATCTCGACCCCGGCCACGTCGATCCCGCGCGCCTGCGCCTTGGATTGCAGCAAGCGGGCGGCCCGTACGCTGAGGTCTTGCTCTGCCGCGACCCCATCGATCTCGGTGCTGCGCACAATCGCTAGATCCTCACGCAGGCGAAAATGCAAGGTATCGTGCAGATCGATCAGCTGAAATACCGACTGCAGCAAGTGATAGCCATCGGCGCGGCGGCCAACCACGTGCAAAAACAGATTCAGCTTGGCGGGCGCTGCGCAGTCGATCAGTTGGCGCGCCACGATCTACTCCGCCTCCTGCCAGCGGTCGATCACCACTTTCAGCGCAAGCCCGCTGGCTGCTGAATCACGCGCGAAGTCAATGCGTTTGGGTGTTGCGGCGGTCTCATCGGCTTGCCAACTGACATAGCGCAGCCGCCAACCATCGCTGCGCAGGGTACCGGTTTGTTCAGGGGTGATGGTAATCAACTGCCGCTGAGCGTCGCGCATAAAACCTTGCAGCCAATAGCGCATGCCTTCAACCGGTAGTGCCCAGCCCAGGTGTTGCTCGGTAAGCTGATCAATACTGCTCGCCTCGCTAACCTCACCATTGGACTGCTCCAGCCGCGCGCGGGTCGGTGTGATCGCGATGCGTGCCATGGTTTGGCCAAGCGGTGAGAGCAGCTCGATGTCGATTTGCTCGCCGCGCTGTAGCCAATCGAACTTGCCTTGCAAAGATTGCGGCTTACCCGCTACCTGGTAGCTGACCGAGAGTCGGCCTGAAAGCCGCACATCGCTACGGTACCGCCGCGAGCCGGACTGCAAAGGCGCTGTGGTTGAGCACGCACCTAACCACAGCAAGCCCAGCAAGAAGGTGCGACGCTGCATGCACTAAAACTTGATATTCAGTCGCTGAAGCGTTGACTTCAGCGTCTCGTTTTTTGAGTCTTTCTCATTGGCGCTACGCCACACCGTTTTGGCTTCGTCTTCGCGGCCGAGCTTCCACATGACTTCACCTAAATGCGCAGCGATTTCCGCGTCTGGCTTGATACCGTGCGCACGCTGCAATGTTTTCAGTGCTTGCTCAAGGCGTCCGAGCCGAAACTCGGCCCAGCCCAAGCTATCCAAAATATACGGATCTTCTGGCGCTAGCTGATTCGCCTTGCTGATTAACTCGAAAGCTTCTTGCACACGTACATTTCGATCAGCCAGCGAGTAACCCAAGGCGTTATAAGCATGCTGGTTATCGGGCGCGATTTGTATCAGTTGTCGTAGCTCGCGCTCCATCAGGTCAAATTGCTTGGCGCGCTCGGCCAGCATAGCGTGCTCATACAGCAGATCGATATTGTTCTTGAAGGATTCCAGCGCATCGGCCACCAAGCGCAATGCTTCATCGAGTTGTCCTGCGTCGCGCAACAACTGTGCCTCGCCAACGATCAGTTTGGCGCGCTCATCGTCATTACGAACCTCTGCTTGCCGAAGCAGTGCACGTGCGGCCTCCGGATCTTTGGATTTTGATAGCAGCATCGCCCGGCGCAGAACCGCGCTTAGGTAGCTGCCCTGGTTATCGGGTTCTATTTTTTCCAGCCACTTTAATGCGCCAGCGGTATCGTTTTTGTCTTCAGCAATCTGCGCTAGCACCATCAGGGCTTGGGTCGAGTCACGCTCGCGATCGGGTTCTTCGTTCAGCGCTTCGATGTATTTGCTCAGGTAGTTTTCTGCCTCGCGCATATCGCCGGCTTGCGCTGCCATCAACCCCAGCGCGTACAAGGTAGTGCGGTCATCCGGGTAATGGGTCAGCAGCTGCGCAAATTGTGCTTTGGCCTCGGGAATGTTGTTTTGCTCGATCAGCGCACGCGCATAGGCCAAGCGCGCGTCTCGCGACTTGGGATTTTTCTTTACAAAGCTGGCCAGTGACTCGGTAGCTTCGGCGCGGTCTTCAATAATCTGCGCTAACACTAAAGCCGCCAGATCGGCGCTGGGGTGTTTAGCCAGCGCCGCGCGCGCTTCGCGTAGCGCGGTCGCGCGGTCACCTGCCACCATCGCCGCTTGCGCCAGCGTGAGCCGAGCGTCGAGCACGTCGCCATAAGGCTCGAGCAGCTCACGCAGTAGCGTATAGGCGCGGCTGCGATCCTGAATGCGCGCAAGCTGCCGCTGCAGTAATGCAATCGAATTCGGCAACGCCGCCGCACCACTGCTGGCGAGCTGCTGCGCCAGCGCGGCTTTCGCTTCATCGATGCGCCCACTCGAGATCAACAACCCGACCACAGCCTGTGCTGCCTCATCGGATTGCGGTGATATCTCGCGCCACAGTCGCGCTGCCTTGAGCGCCTCGGCGCCCAGCGAACCTGCTACGGCAAATTCCAGCGCGCGCCGCGCAAGCCGGGGATCGCGCAGCGAGCGCGCTAACGACATCATGCTGGAGTAAGCCGCAAAGCGTTCACCGCGCTGGAAGGCGAGCTCTGCAGACAGATATTTTTGAATCAGCTGCTCGGTCACCGCAATATTCGGCAGCGAATCGCCGCCACCGGTTTGCTCGGCGCTAGCGGATGGCAAATGCACTGCAGCAGCCAGTACGGCGCTCAGCGTTAGAATGACGCTAAATAGTTTCAAGGGAATCCCGTGCGGCGCGGAGCGCCATCGAAAGGTGTCAGCGGCCGATTTTACGACACACCTACCGCTCGCCGCTTATGCACATCGAATCTGAATGACGCTCACCTATTCCCATGCCTGAGCTGCCCGAGGTTGAGGTTACCCGGCGCGGCATTGCCCCGTCTGTCGAAGGCCAGCGGGTCACCGATGTAGTGCTGCGTCGAGCCGGCTTGCGCTGGCCATTTCCCGACAATCTGCGGTCATTGCTGTTGAATCAAATCGTACGCTCTACCGGTCGGCGCGGAAAATATCTGCTGCTGCGGTTTGATCATGGCACGCTGATTATTCACCTTGGTATGTCGGGCCACTTACGGGTGCTGCCGACGCATGTGCCACCGAAAAAGCACGACCATATCGATCTGCAACTCGGTGACCATCTGGTGCGATTCACCGACCCGCGACGGTTTGGCGCCGTGCTGTGGCATGCCGACGAACAGGGCGATATCGAGCAGCACGTGTTACTGCGCAAGTTGGGGGTTGAGCCGCTTACGCATACCGATTTGGCGCAGCTGCTGTTCCAATCAACGCGCTCGCGTCAGGCAGCTATCAAGCAGGTACTCCTCGCCGGCGATATCGTGGTGGGTGTCGGCAACATCTACGCCTGCGAGAGTTTGTTCGAAGCGCGTATTCATCCCAATACTGCCGCGCGGCGCGTGTCGCGTGCTCGCTATGAGCGGCTCGCTTTGGCGATACAGCGCGTGCTGGCGGCTGCTATTGAGCAGGGCGGCAGCACACTGCGTGATTTCATCGGTGCTGATGGCGTGCCGGGGTACTTTCAGCAAAGCTACGCGGTGTACGACCGAGAGGGCGAACCGTGCCTGCAATGCAGCGCGCCGGTTCGACGCATCGTGCAAGGGCAGCGATCGACGTTTTATTGCGGACATTGCCAGCGATGAAGCGCGTCGTTGATCAATCTATAACGTCGCATGATGCTACTTTTTCAGCGAGTTTAATTCATTGGCAAAAGCAGCATGGCCGGCACCAGTTGCCGTGGCAGCAGACCCGAGATGCCTACCGTATCTGGCTATCAGAGATCATGCTGCAGCAGACGCAGGTGAGCACCGTCATTCCTTACTATCACCGTTTCCTGCAGCAATTTCCCACTGTAAAAACGCTGGCTGCTGCGCCGGTCGGTCAGGTGATGTCGTTATGGGCCGGCCTTGGCTATTACACCCGCGCGCGTAATCTGCATCGCTGCGCGCAAGTCATCGCGCGACAACACCGGGGCATTTTTCCTGACGATGTCAAATCACTCGCGGCACTGCCGGGGATTGGCCCATCAACCGCTGCTGCGATTACCGCGTTTGCTTACGGCACCCGCGCCGCTATTCTGGATGGCAATGTCAAACGCGTGCTGTGCAGAGTATTCGGCGTCGAGGGCTTTCCGGGAAGCCAAGCCGTTGAGCGACAGTTATGGCAACTCGCCGCCGGCTTGCTACCAGAGCGCGATATCGAGGCCTACACCCAAGGGCTGATGGATCTCGGCGCGACTGTGTGTACGCGAACCAAGCCGCGCTGTGACGCTTGTCCGATGCAGGCGCGCTGCATTGCGCATGCAACCCTTCGCACGGCTGAATTACCGATGCGGCGAACCAAAAAAATCACACCCGAAAAACGCAGCGTGATGTTGTGGGTGACGTATGAGGGCGAACTACTCTTGGAGCAGCGCCCGCCCATAGGGATTTGGGGTGGCTTGCAATCACTCCCTGAGCTTGAGCGTCTGGGCGGTAATCCCGAGGCGGCCGATTGGTTTGCGGAGGCGCGTACGGTTCTGGCCGATATGGGCGAGATTGCGCAGCTAAGCGTGTTGCCAGACTTCGTGCATGCATTTACCCATTTTCGTTTGCGGGTCACGCCCCTGAGAATCACACTCGCACGTCGACATTGGCTCGCGGCACAAGACAGCTATCACTGGCGCGCTATCACCGCATTGGAAAGTGCCGCACTGCCAGCGCCTGTACGCAAGCTGCTTCAAGGCTGAAGCGGTAGTTAATTACAGAACGCCGTTTTCTTGCAGATAGCGCTCGACCCGCTGCAAGCGTAAACCTGCATCAGTAAGTTCAAGTAATTCCTGCTTGTGTTCGAGTGTGATAGGTAGCATCTCGCTCCAACGATTAGCGACCCACGTCGGGCTGTCGAGCGCATGCGGCTCAGTGAAGGGGTTAATAAAATCTGCGTCGGGTAACTCGCCGGCGCGTCGGTGTAGCTCATCGATGACTACTTGCAGCACTTTTGCGCAAACGGATAAAGACTCGCCAGTGTCACCAGGTTCATCCACTGGCAAGGTCGAGATTCGGGCCTCGATTAATTGATTGCGCTGGGTACGTTTCTCCAAGATGCGGAAGCGCTCGCCGCCTTGGGTATGCAGCAGCATCACGCCAAGATCTTCGACATCGCAAGCGATGATATGCGCCAGCGTGCCGACATCATAAGGCTCGGCCGCATTGCCAACTTCATCACCCGCGCGAATTGCGACAACCCCAAATGGGGCACCGCTTTTCATGCACGCACGCACCATATCAACGTAACGCGTCTCGAAAACACGCAGCGGCAGCACGCCGCGCGGGAACAGCACGGTATTCAGCGGGAATATCGGGATCCACTCAGGCAGGCTCATGATCGTGATCTTGGTGTTCAGTCCAGCTCGCGATGCCGAACCAGCACCCGCGCTCGAGCGCGAAACAGCTCGGCGAGCTGCTCGACAAAAAATACCGAGCGGTGCTGACCCCCGGTGCACCCGATAGCAACTGTCAGGTAGCTGCGATTATCGCGCTCGAAAGCAGGTAACCATTTTTCGACGAAAGCGCGGATATCCTTCAGCAGCTGCACGCCCTCCGGTTGCGCCTTCAAGAATTCAATCACTGCCTGATCTTTACCCGTGAGCGGACGCAGCTGCTTATCGTAAAACGGATTAGGCACGACCCGCACGTCGAATACCAAGTCCGCATCGAGCGGCACACCGTACTTAAAAGCGAATGATTCGAATAGCAACGACAGCGGCGCGTTTTGACCGCTCTGTATCAGATCTTTAATCCAGCCACGCAGCTGATTCGCCGTCAGGCCCGAGGTATCAATTTGATGACCCAGCCCTTCGATCGCCGACAGTACCTCACGCTCTTGTCGTATGCATTCGATCAACGTTGGCAATGATGATTGCGACGCATCAGGCGCGATGCGGTGCGAGAGCGGGTGACTACGCCGTGTTTCGGAAAACCGATTAATTAACGATTCCGTTTTTGCAGTCAGAAAAATCACGTCCACTGCGTGGCCGGCCGACTTCATCCAGTTGATCGTCTCGGGCAGCTCGACCAGTGACGAGGCGCTGCGCGCATCCACCGCAATCGCCAGTTTTTGCGCGCCGTCTGCAACCCGTGTCTCAACCAACGCCCGCAGCAGCGACGGTGGGAGATTGTCAACGCAGAAGTAACCAGCATCTTCCAGCGCGTTTAGACCGACCGATTTGCCGGAGCCAGAGATACCTGTGAGAAGAATGATGCGCATCAGCGCATCATAGCGGAAAGCACTTGACGCGGGCGCGTGTTACTCGTCGCCCATGGCGCGTTGCTGCCGCTCCATGAAGTTTGCCAGCGTATTGATACCGCGAATTTGAAGAATATGATTGCGCACCGCAGCTTCCAGCAGCACCGCAATGTTACGGCCCGCTTCCACCGGAATAATCACTTTGCGGATAGGAAGCCCGAGTACCTCTTCGGTATGCTGATCAACCGGAAGTCGTTCGTAGTTTTCTTCCAGTGTTTTGCGCCTGACCAGATGCACGATCAGCTTCAAGCGCATCTTGCGTCTTACCGCCGTCTCGCCGAAGATCGCTCGAATATCCAGCAGACCAAGTCCGCGTACCTCGAGCAAATTTTGCAGTAGTGGTGGGCAGCGGCCTTCAATCATATTCGGCGCGATGCGTGCAAACTCCACTGCATCGTCTGCTACCAGGCCATGGTTACGCGAGATGAGTTCCAGACCTAATTCACTCTTGCCGAGCCCGGATTCGCCCGTGATTAGCACACCAACGCCCAGCACATCCATGAACACGCCGTGCATTGTGACGCGCGCCGCCAGTTTCTTGGACAAATACACACGCAGAAAATCAATCACCTGCGCCGCCGGTAGCGGCGTGGTGAGCAGCGGAATGCGATTCTCGTCGCAGGCTTTCAGGATGTATGGATGCGGCTCGAGCGCCTGCGCAATAATCAGTGCGGGTGGCACGCCCGCCAGCAACTCGCGCGTTTGAAATGCCAGACTACTCTCAGACAATCGCTGCAAGTAGTCGTATTCCTGATGACCAAAGACTTGAATTCGCCCCGGGTGAATCAGGTTCAAGTGCCCAACCTGATCAGCCGCCGAGGCAGCGTCGCCGTGAATGACGCGCTCGCAGCCAGATTTTCCGGCTAGCCAAGCGAGCCTGAGCGATGTTTGGTTGTCGTCAAAGAGTTCTTGTATCGGCAGCGGCGTATTAGCTGGCATGGTCAGGCGGCGCTGCGCTCCGGAGGCTGCCAGCTCACTAGCCGCTGATGCAGTAGGTTGGCATCGAGATCTTCTGCCATCGACACGCGGAACGCCCGGTCCGAGAACATCTCTGCGATCTCCGACAAAATTTCCAGGTGCTGCTGCGTGACGTTATCGGGAATCAGCAGAAAAATCAGTAGCCGCACCGGTTCGCCGTCGGGCGACTCAAAGGGAATAGGTTCGGACAAGCGCACAAATGCAGCCAGTGGCGCCTTGAGGCCGCGGATGCGTCCATGCGGTACTGCCACGCCGTGGCCGAGGCCGGTCGAGCCCAGCCGTTCACGCGCAAACAAGTTATCAGAGACGATTGAGCGCGCGATCCCGCAGTTGTTTTCGAAGATCAGGCCAGCCTGCTCGAATGCCCGCTTCTTGCTGGAGCACTCCAGATCGAGCACAACATTTTCAGCGGGGAGAATATGACTGAAATGGGTCATGATGCGTTGCACAATAAAGCCCGGGCTCGGCATTATAGGAGCTTTCCCGGACGCCGCGAGTCAAATTCGGTGGCCGCTCATGAACCCGGAAAAACAGCCGGCCGGGTTTCGCAAGTGGCGATGGAATTTATCTCACGATAAGGTGTTCGGGCGCTAAATCTATACCTCTCGCCGGGCAATAGCAATGCGTTTTGACCACTTTGCCTGTGTGCCTTTCGCATGCCATTGAAAATGCTACTGCCGCGCGTGGCGGGCATTGGACGGCATTCCGGATAGCGGGAAATTCGCGCGCCACGGGTTGATGTCAATACCGCCACGGCGTGTGTAGCGCGCGCTCACCATCAACTTGCTGGGCTGGCACTGCCGTTGAATATCCATGAACACACGCTCCACGCAGTGCTCATGAAACTCTTGATGTTGGCGAAATCCGATCAGGTACTTCAACAAGCCTTCCTGATCGATCGCAGGCCCGGAATAACGAATTTGTATGCTGGCCCAGTCGGGTTGATTGGTGACGGGGCAGTTTGATCGCAACAGATGCGAAACCAAGGTCTCCTCGACCGGAGATTGTTCAGTGGCAGCGCGCAATAAGCTCGGGTCAGGTTCATAGCGATCAACCGCAATATCCAAGCGGTCGAGCAACAGTCCATCGAACTCCCCCATCACTTGTTTACCGAAGTCTTTTGATGACACTAGCCTGATATGAATTTCTGCACCGACGGCTGCAGATAAATCAGTCTGCAGTAATTCAACTAAAGCCTCTTGGCTATCGATGCGTGTCTGATTCAATGAATTCAGATACAACTTCACCGACTTCGACTCCACCATGTTCGGCGTCTCAGCGGGCACCAGCAAGCTTGCAATCGCCACTTGTGGCTTGCCGCGCTGATTGAGCCAGGAAAGCTCATAGGCATTCCAGACATCCATCCCAAAAAAAGGTAGCGTGCCGCTCAGGCCAAGCTCGGCGCGTTTTTCTGCGCGCGGCATGGAGAACAGCAAGCTTGGATCATAGCTGTCGCCATACACACTTAGCTTGCCGAGCGGCGAATCAGCGGGCGTGGAAGTGTCATTCATGGGATGACGATGGAAACGATTGCAGCTTATAAAAACAATTTATAGGCAGGGTTGTCACTTTCATCCCATGCTCTGTACCCTAGCGTCGATAAAAACGCGCGGAAGTCTTTCATCTCACGTTTAGGTACCTGCAGTCCTACCAGCACTCTGCCCACGTCGCCGCCCTGGCTGCGGTAATGAAACAGACTGATATTCCAGTTCGGTGCCATGCTGTTCAAGAAGCACATCAAGGCACCAGGCCGCTCGGGGAATTCAAAGCGGTACAAAATTTCATCGCGTGCCAGCGTACTCTTGCCGCCCACCAGATGACGAATATGCAGCTTCGCTAGTTCATCGTGTGACAGGTCGATGGTTTTAAAGCCTTGCTTCTTGAACAGCTTGCAGATCTTCTCTGGTTCATCACGATCGGCTACCTGCAAGCCAACGAATACATGGGCTTCTTTTTCATCGCTGATGCGGTAATTAAATTCAGTGACTGAGCGCGCACCGACTAACTCGCAGAAACGCTTGAAGCTGCCGCGCTCCTCCGGAATCGTCACTGCAAACACCGCTTCATGCGCCTCACCTACTTCGGCACGCTCGGCGACGAAGCGTAAGCGGTCGAAGTTCATATTGGCGCCACAGGCAATCGCTACCAGGGTTTGATCACGCAGCGGCTGACGTGCCTTGGCCGCGCGCGCGGCATAGGCTTTAGCGCCTGCGACTGCGAGCGCACCGGCTGGTTCGAGAATGCTGCGCGTGTCGGTAAACACGTCTTTAATGGCACTACAAACGGCGTCCGTATCGACCAGTAAAACCTCGTCCACCACTTGCTTCGCAAGCCGGAAGGTTTCTTCGCCCACTTGCTTTACCGCAGTGCCATCCGAGAACAAGCCAACATCATTCAACACCACGCGTCGACCGGCTTTAAGTGAGCGCGCCATCGCATCAGAGTCGGTCGTTTGTACGCCAATCACCTTGATGTCCGGACGTACCGCTTTGATGTAAGCACCTATACCGCCGATTAGTCCGCCACCACCAATCGCCACAAACACGGCATGAATCGGGCCGGCGTGCTGCCGCAAAATTTCCATCGCGATCGTGCCCTGGCCGGCGATCACATCCGGATCATCAAACGGATGGACAAAGGTCAGTTTTTCTTTTTTCTCGAGATGAAGTGCGTGCTGATACGCATCTGAGTACGACTCACCCGACAACACCACTTCGCCACCGCGTGCGCGCACCGCTTCCACCTTCAGCGCTGGTGTGGTGGTAGGCATCACAATCACGGCGCGGCAGCCAAGGGTCTTGGCAGATAAGGCCACGCCTTGCGCATGATTTCCGGCTGATGCGCAAATCACACCGCGTTTCAATTGCGCGGGTGTCAATTGCGCCATCTTGTTGTACGCTCCGCGCAGCTTGAAGCTGAACACGCTTTGCATGTCTTCGCGCTTCAGATAGATGAGATTGCCGGTACGCTCGGACAGCACGGGCGCAACCTCAAGCGGTGTTTCCTCCGCAAGATCATAAACGCGCGAAGTGAGAATTTTTTTCAGATAGCTGGTCGTCATAGCCACGGATTATAAAGGACGCCTTTTGCGCTTCTTACGCAGGTTTTTTCTCTGATGCTGGAATCACAGTTAAGCGCGCTGCTCGCCACACTCGCCTTACCGGCTGTCGGTCTGCCGGCGCTGTTTATCGTTTGTCTGTTATCGGCCACGCTGTTGCCGATGGGTTCGGAGCCGGCGCTATTTGCGCTGGTCAAAGCCAACCCTGACGTGTTCTGGACTGCGCTGGTCGTCGCCACGGTTGGCAACTCGCTGGGTGGCGTCATCAATTACGCCATGGGCAGGGGCGCCAAGCGTGCCTTCACGCGCGAGCGCGAGACCCGCTGGCTGAGCTGGTTACAGCGATTCGGCCCCAAGACCTTGCTGCTCTCCTGGTTGCCGGTGATTGGTGATCCGCTATGTGCGCTGGCCGGATGGCTGGCCATGCCGTTCTGGCCCTGCGTGCTATGGATGGCCGTCGGCAAACTGCTGCGCTACCTCACGATCACCAGCTTTTTGCTGTGGGTGCCCGACAGCTTCTGGCAGACAATCCTGCTGAGGGCGTAACAAGACCCAAATCCGTAACAAAACAAAGGGCTAAGCCACCTTTTTGTGCAGGGCACTGGGCTAGAATGACAACTTTGCATCATTCGCTCGCTGCCGCATCATGAACGCTCCCTTGCAACTCCCAGCCGTACTATCCGACCCGGTGCAAGAGACTGAGCAGGCGCGTTTACGCGAGATTCCCTACAACTACACCTCATTCTCCGATCGCGAGATCGTCATCCGTCTGCTGGGCGATTCGGCCTGGGACCTGATCTCTCAGCTTCGCAGCCTGCGTCAAACAGGGCGCTCGGCACGCATGCTGTACGAAGTACTCGGCGATATCTGGGTGGTACAGCGCAACCCGTATCTGCAAGATGATCTGCTCGACAACCCGTCGCGTCGCGAGGCGCTGATTGATGCGCTGTATCACCGCTTGAACGAAGTAGATCGCCGTCGCATGGTGGCGGAAGATGACCACACCATCGAACCAGAAATCAAACAACGCAAGCAACATGTCGCCACCCTGGTCGAGCTGGCGCGGCAAGCCGTAAAAGATTTCGCTGCCGACTTCGCCCGCACGCGTGAGCTACGCCGACGCGCGCGCAAGGTACTCGGTCGCTACACTGCTGCCGACAACATCAAGTTTGACGGCATGTCGCGCGTGTCGCACGTCACCGACGCCACCGACTGGCGTGTTGAGTATCCGTTTGTTGTACTCACGCCGGACGCCGAAGAGGAAATGGCCGGCCTGGTCAAAGCCTGCATCGAGCTTGGTTTAACCATCATCCCCCGAGGCGGCGGCACCGGTTACACCGGCGGCGCAATACCGCTGACGCCGATGTCGGCTGTCATCAACACCGAAAAACTGGAAGACCTGGGCGAGGTCGAGATGATGCAGCTGCCTGGTGTCGATCGCGGCTACGCCACGATCGTCTCGGGTGCGGGTGTGGTCACCAAGCGTGTTTCGGATGCTGCCGAAAAAGCAGGCTTCGTGTTTGCGGTCGATCCCACATCCGCGGAAGCTTCCTGCATCGGCGGCAACATCGCCATGAATGCCGGTGGCAAGAAGGCGGTGTTGTGGGGCACCGCGCTCGATAATCTGGCCAGCTGGCTTATGGTAGATCCGAATGGTGATTGGCTGGAGGTGACGCGGCTGGATCACAACCTCGGCAAGATTCATGACGCGCCACTGGTGCGCTTCAAGCTGGCGTGGACCCATCCTGCCGAGCGCGGACGCAAGAACGAGCCGTTTCGTACCGAGGTGCTCGAGATCGAAGGCCGCCGCTTCCGCAAGGAAGGTCTGGGCAAGGATGTTACCGATAAATTCCTCGCTGGCCTGCCCGGTGTGCAGAAAGAGGGCACCGATGGGTTGATCACTTCGGCACGCTGGATTCTGCACAAGATGCCGAAGTACACGCGCACCGTCTGCCTTGAATTCTTCGGTCAGGCGCGCGATGCCATTCCATCGATTGTCGACATCAAACAATACCTTGATGCAGAGACACAAAAAGGCGGCGCCATCCTCGCCGGCCTTGAGCATCTCGACGAGCGCTACCTGCGCGCCGTTGGCTATGCGACCAAATCCAAGCGCGGCGTACTACCGAAGATGGCCTTGTTCGGCGATATCGTCGGCGATGATGAAGACGCGGTCGCACGAGCCGCCTCGGAAGTGATTCGGCTCGCCAACACGCGTGTGGGTGAAGGTTTTGTGGCGGTCAGTCCGGAGTCGCGCAAGAAATTCTGGGTTGATCGTGCGCGCACAGCCGCGATTGCGCGACATACCAACGCCTTCAAGATCAATGAAGACGTCGTGATACCACTCGATCGCATGGGTGAGTACACCGATGGTATCGAGCGCATCAATATCGAACTCTCGATCACCAATAAGTTAAAGCTCATTGGTCAGTTGCAGACGTTTTTCACCAAGGGCCAGCTGCCACTCGGTAAACATGATGATGCCGAAGGTATCGAGATACCACCCGCTGAATTATTGGAAGATCGTGTCGGCGAAGCAGTCGAGTTGCTGTCGCGAGTACAGATGCGCTGGTCCTGGTTGTTGCGTAGTCTCGACCAGCCGCTACAACAGGTGCAAAGCGCTTGGCGCGAGTTTGGTCTGGAGGCGCTGCTACCGGTGATTGATGCACGTATCGCAGCGGACCCAAGCGTAACCGTGTTCGAGGTCGTCCAAGACCGAAGCGTGCGCGTTTCGTGGAAACAAGAGCTACGCGCGCCGCTCCGCCAAATTTTTGGCGGTGCTGCATTCAAACCCATATTGGATGAATGCAGCGCGATACATCAGCGTGTGCTGCGTGGTCGTGTGTTCGTTGCGCTTCATATGCACGCCGGTGATGGCAACGTACACACGAATTTGCCGGTCAACTCGGACGACTACCAAATGCTGAAAGATGCGCATGCTGCGGTTGAGCGCATCGTGGCGCTGGCGCGCTCGCTTGATGGTGTTATCTCCGGCGAGCATGGCATCGGCATTACCAAGCTTGAATTTTTGACGAATGATGAGATTGCAGCATTTCGTGATTACAAACAACGGATAGATCCGGAAGGTCGGTTCAACAAAGGCAAGCTGCTCGATAGCGCTGATTTGCGCAATGCCTACACGCCCTCATTCGGCTTGATGGGGCATGAGTCTTTGATTTTGCAGCAGAGCGATCTGGGTGCGATTGCCAATAGCGTGAAAGACTGCCTGCGCTGTGGCAAGTGCAAGCCAGTCTGCGCCACCCATGTGCCGCGCGCCAACTTGCTGTACTCACCGCGCAATAAAATTCTCGCTACATCATTGCTAGTCGAGGCTTTTTTATACGAAGAGCAAACACGGCGCGGTATATCGATTCGGCATTGGGAAGAATTCGAAGACGTGGGCGACCACTGCACGGTATGTCACAAGTGCGCCAACCCCTGCCCGGTGGATATTGATTTTGGCGACGTCTCGATGAACATGCGCAACCTGCTGCGCAAAATGGGTCAGCGATCCTTCAACCCCGGTAAGCGCGCCGCCATGTTTTTCCTGAATGCGACCGATCCTTCCACCATCAACGCGACACGGCAGCTGATGATTGGCTGGGGTTACAAGGCGCAGCGTTTTGCGCATGATTTCTTGAAGAACTTCGCCACCCGGCAGACCAAGGCGCCGCCCGCAACCGTTGGCAAACCTGCGGTGCGTGAGCAAGTCATTCACTTCGTTAATAAAAAAATGCCAGGCAAGCTGCCGAATAAAACTGCGCGCGCCTTGCTCGACATTGAAGATAATCAGTTCGTGCCGATTATTCGTAACCCGAAGGCGACCACGGTAGATTCAGAAGCCGTGTTCTACTTTCCGGGATGTGGCTCTGAGCGATTATTCTCGCAAGTCGGTCTCGCGACGCAGGCCATGTTGTGGCAGGTCGGCGTGCAGACCGTGCTGCCCCCGGGCTACCTATGCTGCGGTTACCCGCAGCGCGGCAGCGGCGATTTTGACAAGGCCGAAAAAATCATTACCGACAATCGCGTACTGTTTCATCGTATGGCAAATACGCTCAACTACCTCGACATCAAGACGGTCGTCGTATCGTGCGGCACTTGCTACGATCAGCTGCAAGGCTACGAGTTCGAAAAAATCTTCCCCGGCTGCCGCATCGTTGATATTCACGAGTTCTTGCTGGAGAAAGGCGTCAAACTGGAAGGCGTCAGTGGTACGCGCTACATGTATCACGACCCTTGCCACAGCCCGATGAAGCAGCAGGATCCGCTCAAGACGGTGAACAGCTTGATCACGACAGCCGATGCCCAGAAAATCGAAAAAAATGATCGCTGCTGCGGTGAATCTGGCACCCTCGCGATTACGCGTCCGGATATCTCGACCCAGGTACGCTTCCGCAAAGAGATCGAGATGACCAAAGCAGCAGATGGCTTGCGTGCCGACGGCTTCAAGGGTGAAGTAAAAATTTTGACTTCCTGTCCCTCTTGCTTGCAAGGCTTGTCACGCTATAACGATGACGCCAAGACCGACGCCGACTACATCGTGGTTGAGATTGCGCGCCACCTGCTGGGTGAGGATTGGCTGCCTGAATACATAGCACGCGCCAACGACGGTGGCATTGAGAGAGTGTTGGTCTGAGCGTGAATCATCACCCGACATCGCGCGTTGCTGGTTGTGAGTTATGTGACAGCGCGGGCGGCGAGTTACTGCATCATGCGTC
>VGHX01000038.1 GCA_016868055.1 Betaproteobacteria bacterium | reverse complement strand
TCGGTAGACATCGCACCGGGCTCTATTAGGCGGGTGCCACGCGAGTGGCATCCGCGTTCAGCTTGGGTGGTGTCTCGTAGGTGTGGAATGGCGCAGGTGACGGCACCTCCCACTCCAGACCCTCAGCGCCTTCCCACGGACGCTGCGGTGCTTTCTCGCCTTGGCCGCGCATGCAAGGGATGACGATAGTCAACAAGAAGTACACCTGCGCCAGACCAAAGGCAAAGGCGCCGATCGAAGCAAGGGCGTTGAAATCTGCCAGCTGCATCGGGTAATCCGCATAACGACGCGGCATACCGGCCAGACCGAGGAAGTGCATCGGGAAGAAGGTGACGTTGAACGAGATCATGGTCCACCAGAAGTGGATGCGACCGCGCGCTTCGCTGTACATCACACCCGTCCATTTCGGTGCCCAGTAGTAGAAGCCGGAGAACATCGCAAACAACGAGCCGGCGACCAGCACATAGTGGAAGTGGGCGACAACGTAGTAGCCGTCCTGCAGCTGAATATCAATCGGTGCGATCGACAAGATCAAACCGGTAAAGCCGCCCATGGTGAACACGAAGATAAAGCCAACCGCAAACAGCATCGGCGTCTCGAAGGTCATCGCACCTTTCCACATGGTGGCCAGCCAGTTAAACACCTTCACACCGGTCGGCACCGAGATCAGCATGGTGGCGTACATGAAAAACAGCTGACCCGTCACTGGCATGCCGGTGGTGTACATGTGGTGCGCCCATACGATGAACGACAGGATAGCGATGGAAGAGGTTGCGTACACCATCGACGCATAACCAAACAGCTTCTTGCGCGAGAACGCTGGCACGACCTGGCTGATAATGCCGAACGCCGGCAGAATCATGATGTACACCTCAGGGTGACCGAAGAACCAGAAAATGTGCTGGAACATGACCGGGTCACCGCCACCCGCCGGGTTGAAGAAGGTGGTACCGAAATGGCGATCGGTCAGCGTCATGGTGATCGCACCCGCCAGCACCGGCATCACAGCGATCAGTAGATAAGCCGTAATCAACCAAGTCCACACGAACAGCGGCATCTTCATCAGCGTCATGCCGGGGGCGCGCATGTTGAGGATGGTGACCACGATGTTGATCGAGCCCATGATCGACGACGCGCCCAGCAGGTGCAGCGCGAAAATCGCGGCATCCATCGAAGGGCCCATCTGCATGGTGAGTGGCGCGTAAATCGTCCAGCCGGTCGCTGGTGCGCCACCGGGCATGAAGAACGACATCAACAGCAGCGCGGCGGCCGGAATCGTCAGCCAGAAACTGAAGTTGTTCATACGCGCGAACGCCATGTCAGGCGCGCCAATTTGCAGCGGCACCATCCAGTTCGCGAAGCCGACGAAGGCCGGCATGATCGCGCCAAACACCATGATCAGTCCGTGCATGGTGGTGAGCTGGTTGAATAGCTCGGGGTTGACGATTTGCAGACCCGGCTGAAACAACTCGGCACGAATCATCAGCGCCAGCACGCCGCCCACCAGCAGGTTGGTGAATGCAAACACCAGGTATAGGGTACCGATGTCTTTATGGTTGGTGGCGAACACCCAGCGACGCCAGCCCGTCGGGGCGTGGTGGTGATCATCATGGTCATGTGCCCCTACGCGGCCACCGGTGTCAATAACAGCGCTCATGTCTGCTCCCAATTAGTCTTGTATTTAAAAATTCAGTTGGTGGCGTTTGCCGCTACAGGCGCAGCGGGGGCCGCTGCCGTTTTGGTTTCTTGCTGAGCCTTGACCCAGGCAGTGTAATCATCTTGGCTGAGTACCTTGACATGGATTGGCATGTAGGCGTGCTCCTTACCGCACAGCTCTTGGCACTGGCCGTAGAAATCGCCGGTCTTCTCGGCGCGGAACCAGGTGTCACGCACAAAGCCGGGAATCGCGTCTTGCTTGATACCGAATGCGGGCACGGCAAACGCGTGAATGACATCACCACCGGTGGCGATGATGCGCACTTTTTTGTTGACCGGCACCACCAGCGGGTGATCGACCTTCAGCAGGTAGTTATCGAGCGTGACACCTTTTGCGCCGCTGTCCGAAATCAGCCGGTGCTCGTTGTCGAGCGAAGACACAAAATTGATACCGCTGCCCTCGCCGCTCAGGTACTCATAGCCCCAGCGCCACTGATAGCCGGTGGCCTTGATGGTGAGGTCTGCATTGGAGGTGTCTTTTTGTGCCACTACGGTACGCGTAGCGGGAATTGCCATCGCGATCACGATGATGAAAGGCACGATGGTCCACGCCAGCTCAACCTTGATCGATTCATGGAACGACGCTGGCTGGTGACCGAGTGATTTGCGGTGCTTGAAAATCGAATAAAACATCACCCCGAACACAGCCACAAAAATAGCAAGGCAGATGAACATCATCATCCAGTGCAGTGTGTGCTGCTCTTCGGCGATCTTGGTCACCGCTGGGGGCAGGTTCAGCTGATGCACCGCCGGACCGCCCGGCAGATCATTCACAGCACTGGCAACGCCGGACCACCAGCACAGCGCACCCACTGTCAGCGTGGCCAGCTTTTTTTCAAGTGTCTCAAACATGATCGATTCGCAGAAATTTGGGTAATAGGGGCGCTAAATCAGCATTAACGGAATTTCGATTGCGGCACGGCTTGCAATTCACCCGGCAAGCTACCGAGATAATCGGCTATTTTCTTCAACTCTGCTCGCGTGTACGGTTTCGCCATGCCAGACATGATGGCATTGGCACGGCCCCAGGTGCTATGCCCCTGCTCTTGATAGGACTTGAGCGCGATGTACAGGTAGTCACGATGCTGACCTGCCAGCTTGGGATAGCTCGGATCCATCGGTTTATTGAAGTTCGCGCCGTGGCAACCTGCGCAACCGCCTTTGGTCAGTAAATCGGCAACTACTGCTGGCGGCGTTACCGCTTGCTCGGCAATCTCAGCTTTCTTGCCGTGCTGCTCGTAGTACGCCGCGAGATCTGCGATGTCCTGGTCGGTCAAGCTCTGCGCAACGCTGCGCATGGTGGGATGACGCCGCTCACCGGATTTGTACGCTTTGAGCGCCGACTCGATGTACTTGGCATTTTGCTGGGAGATTTTGGGGACCTTATAAACCTCCGGGAAGCTGGCCTGATAGCCCACGATACCGTGGCAACCGATACAGGTAGCGTTTTTCTTTTGACCTGCTGCCGCGTCTCCGGTCAGGCCTTCGGCCTGAGATGTTGCGGTGATGACGAGCAAAGACGACAGAAAAGCAAAGCGTTTCAAAGACATTGGGTTCATGAGTTGGCCACTAAGCAGCGCAGCTGCGTAAATATCGTTATGTGTCTTGCAAAGGTTCTCGGGCCGCATCACACGCCGGCAGACCTCCCCGAAAACCGAGCGCGAGTATAAGTGCAATCGACAATGCCCGCCAAGTGAAAACTACAGTAAAACCTGGGCGAAGCCGTATCGAAATTGAAATTGTCAGGGCTTGGGTAGTTGCCCCGATGGGGTTTGGGATGAGATCGAGCAAATCGGCTTTTTTGTACCGATTTAGGCCTCTTCAAGGCACGTCGCCCTCTGCGTACGACGCGCATCGGCTCGCCGGTTGTCAAGTGTTTGCAAAGTTTTAAAAGCAGCGGTGTTGCTGCCGATCCCGGCGGGCCGCAAAGCCCTACGATTTAGGGTTGAAATGAATAATTTGCTCGCCGCGACTGTTACGTTTTGGCACAGGCCGAAACGCGTGCCCGTAGATCACTTCGACGGTGAGGCTGATTCGGCCATCGTTGTCACGCCGCTGATCAAGTGAGGCCAGCACACCTCGCCAGCCATGCTTGCCTTGTAACCCACGTGCTCGCTCGCGCAAGGAGTTGCCGCCGAATGCACGTACATCGGCCAGCAGCGCTGCGGGGTCCGCGTAGGTGAGCGTGATTTTTTCCATATCCATCACCGGGTCGGCCATACCGGCGGCTTGCAGCATGTCGCCGTAGTCGTGCAGATCAACGAACGGCAGCACGCGCGAGGGCATGCCCTGCGCTTGAAATAGCTCGCGTAACTCGGCAAACGTGTCCGGGCCAAAGCAACTGAACATCAGCTGTCCATCGGTGCGAAGCACGCGCGCCCACTCCGCCAGCACCAGATGCGGCTGCGGGTGCCAGTGCAGCGCCAGGTTTGACCATAGCAAGTCAATACGGTTGCTCGCCACAGGCAGTTGCGCGAAGTCGGCACAGCCAAGTAAAGCGGCTGCCGATTCAAGCCGTGGCTTGCCGATGAGATTCGACAAAAATACTTTCAGTGCAGAGCGGGTAGCGGCATTGGCCGACCGAGCTGCTTGCAGCATCGGTGCTGCTGCGTCGATACCGAGCAAGGCTGCTGCAGGGTAGTGCTGCTGCAGAGCGAACAGGTCGCGGCCTTCGCCGCAACCCGCATCGAGTATTTGTTGCGGTTGAATTTTAATGAGCGACAAGCGCTCCAGCATGCGTGCCGAGATCTCACGTCGCAAAAACTGCGAGGCGTCACACCGTATTGGTCGAGCAAATAGCTGACGCACTGTCGCCACAGCGATAGAGGCGCTGCTTGCGCTTGACGTCGAAGCATCATGCATTGGGTTCATGACCATAGCTATGCAAAATGAACAGCCACACAATGCGCGGCAGTGTAACCCAGCGCATCATCATGAAAAAAACCAAGCCGCGTTTTCACCATTTTTCGCTCGGGCGCTTAGTCAACCGGCTGCTACCCAGCACCTGCGCCTTATGCGGCCAACATCACGCAGACTTACTCTGTGAACCTTGCCAGCAACGCTACGCAAGCAACGCCTCTGTTCGATGCCCGCGTTGCGCCATCACGCTGACAACGCAACGCAACGCCTGTCATTCGTGTACGGTTCGCCCGCCCTCGTACGACGCCAGCTTTTGCGCTACCGATTACGCAGCGCCGATCGATAACCTGGTACGGGCACTGAAATTCAATGCGCAGCTCCCACTGGCCGCCATATTTGCCGAGCGCATCATGGGTATTATTCCTAATGCGGCGGTCTCCAATGCGGGGTTGATGGTGGCGGTGCCGTTATCCTCGCAACGTATTGCGCAACGCGGCTTTAACCAAGCGCATGAAATCGCGAGACACATCGCGCGCGCTTGGCAACTGCCGCTCGCGACTGCAATGTGTCACCGTGTGCGCGATACTCAGCCGCAATCATCACTGCCCATGGCCGAGCGCCGCGGTAACATGCGCGGCGCCTTCACCTTGATGCGCGGCCACGTAGTACGAGGCCAGCATGTGCTGGTGGTAGATGATGTGATGACGACAGGTGAGACGCTGGAATCCTTTGCCGCAATGCTGAAGCGCTACGGCGCGGCGCGTGTCACCAACTTGGTTTTTGCGCGGACGCCAGCGCGCTAATGGGACGGAGTGTGCTGTGTTTCATGTGGTACTGGTCGAACCTGAAATTCCACCGAATACCGGTAATGTAATTCGCCTGTGCGCCAACACCGGTGCTCAGCTGCATTTGGTCGAGCCGCTCGGTTTTCCGCTGGACGACGCGCGTATGCGTCGCGCTGGCTTGGATTATCACGAGTTCGCGACGATGCGAGTGCATGCCAACTGGCAGATATTCTTGGATTCCGTACAGGTAGATCCGTCGCGCATCTTTGCGTTTACGACCCATGGCTCGTCGATTTTTTCTTCGGTTCGTTTTCAAGCCGGCGATGTGTTCGTGTTCGGTGCTGAAACGCGCGGTCTCGATCCCGCGCTGCGTGATAGCTTTCCTGCGGAGCAGCGCATCAGGCTACCGATGCGGCCTGATAATCGCAGCCTGAATTTATCGAACGCCGTGGCCGTGGTTGTGTTCGAGGCTTGGCGCCACCACAATTTTGCGGGTGGTGCTTGAGCCTATAATCCCGTTTTTACATTTTTGTTTCGGAGCATTCATGAACAAAATTCTTTGGCGCGCCTGCGCACTATTACTGCTCAGTCTGATCGGCACTGCACATGCGCAATCACTCGTCATCGACAAAGCAGTAGCGCGCGCCACCGTCGGCAAAATGCCGAATGGTGCGGCTTTTCTGCAGATTGAAAACAAAGGGTCCGACGATGTACTGCTGTCAGGCAGCTCGCCGGCAGCTTCACGCGTTGAAATCCACACCATGACCGTGGAAGGCGATGTGATGAAAATGCGCGCGCTGGATCAACTCGAACTGAAAGCGGGCCAGCGACTCGACATGAAACCCGGTAGCGGGATTCACATCATGCTGATGGGTTTGAAAAAGCCACTCACGGCAGGTGAAAAATTTTCCCTCACCCTAAACTTTCGCAAGGCCGGCAAAATCGAAACCACGGTAGACGTCGTGGATATGAAAATGCCGATGAAGAAGGGCGAGACGCATGAGCACCACGACCATCATCAGCATCACAAAGAGTAGAGCAAACAGTAAAACAAGAACCAGTTCGCCCGCGCAATCGCACCGGCGTGCAAGCGAGTGCGCATCATTCACGGGCGAACAGTAACGCCAGCCGTCTCTTAAAGAAGGCGACTAAGTGGGCGCAAGCCGAGCCAGGGCTTCCTTCCGGTAGCGATTCAATTCCTGCACACTGGTAAAGCTGCGCTCAAACAGCAGCGACAAATTGTGCAGGATGCGATCAACGACTTTGGTTTCCCACTGATCGTCAAACTTGATTTGTTTGTCGAGCCAGGCTTCCAGCCACTGCGGATCAGGCAAACGGCTTTGCACCGTGTCATTCGGGAATAGTGATTGATTAACGTGCAGATTGGTCGGATGCAAGGGTTTCTCGGTGCGCCGCGCTGACGCCATCAACACGCCAATTTTGGCGAACGCGGCGCGCGCGTTATCGCCAAACTCTGTCAGTGCTTTTTTCATGTAACGCAAATACGCACCGCCATGACGTGCTTCGTCCTGGCTGATGGTTTTGTAAATATGCTTGATGACCGGCTCGGTATGCCATTCGGCTGCACAGCGATACCAATGGTTTAACCGAACCTCGCCGCAGAAATGCAGCATCAGCGTTTCGAGCGGCGGCGCCGGATCAAATTCAAAACGCACCTTGTGCAGCTCTTCTTCGGTGGGGTGCAGGTCGGGGCGAAAGCGGCGCAGGTATTCCATCAGCACCAGCGCGTGCTTTTGCTCTTCGAAAAACCACACCGACATAAACGCAGAAAAATCACTGTCGTTGCGGTTATCACGCAAAAACATCTCGGTCGCCGGCAGCGCGGCCCACTCGGTGATGGCGTTCATCTTGATGGTGCGCGCCTGTTCATCCGACAGCTTGTCGGCATCGAACTGATCCCACGGAATATCAGTTTCCATGTTCCAGCGAACTTGCTCAAGAGATCGGAAAAGCTCGGGGTACAGCATACGAAAAGTCCAGCTAAGCCAAGAAATTGCCGCGATTTTATCAATAATGCTTGACGACGATTGCGCGTCAATGACAAGCGCTCAGGGCTCAGCTATAAATTTTCAATTTGCTATCAGAGAGCATCCAGATTCTGCAGCATCATGCCCGCCCGCTTAAATACAGCGGCGCGCTCGGCGTCGCTGAGCCGAGTCAGATTTTTTGCCATCAGCGCAGTACGCGGGTTACTGCCGAGCGCCTTGGCGTGCTTGTCGATGAAGTGCCAGTACAAGGTGGTGAACGGGCAAGCCTGATCCCCGGTACGTTGCGCGGGGTCGTAGCGGCAGCCGCTGCAGTAATTACTTTGCCGATGGATGTAGGCGCCGCTGGCGACATAGGGCTTGCTGGTAAAGCGCGGGCCACAGGCGTGAAGTGCCATGCCGGCCGTGTTGGGTAGCTCAACCCATTCAATCGCATCAACATAAATCGCAAGGTACCAATCCTCGACCTGCTGCGGTGATAGCTCCGCCAACAGCGCGAAATTGCCGGTCACCATCAGCCGCTGAATATGATGCGCGTAGCCGTACGCCAGCGTCTGCTGCAAGGAGTCGCGTACGCAAGCCATCTGGGTCTCGCCGGTCCAAAACCAGCGCGGTAAATCTCGCTGGTGACCGTAGTGATTCGCCGCGCGCATGCCAGGCATATCAAGCCAGTACACACCGCGAATGAATTCGCGCCAACCCAATATCTGACGAATAAAGCCTTCGACGGCTTCGAGTGGCGCAGTGCCCTGGTGGTAGGCCTGCTCTGCCGCCGCAATCACCTCGCGTGGATCGAGTAAGTGCAGATTAAGCGCTGCTGAGAGCAGTGAGTGCCAACCCGCGGGCGTGTTGGTCCACATCGCATCTTGGTACTTGCCAAAATTAAGCAGACGATCGCGAATGAAATTATCCAGTGCGACTAGCGCCTGCGCACGCGTCACCGGCCAAAAGAAATGGCGGGCCGTACCTGGGTGATCGGGAAACCGCTGCTCAACTTCCGCGATCACCGCCTCGGTTAGCGCGTCTGGTGCAAAAGCAGCGGGCAGCGGTATCTGACCGGGCCCGGTTTTTTTTGGATAGCTGCTGCGATTTTCAACATCAAAATTCCATTGCCCACCCACGGGCTCGCCCGCTTGCATCAGTACTTGGTGGCGCTTGCGCATCTCTCGATAAAAAAACTCCATGCGCAGTTCACGCTTGTTTTTCGCCCACACGGCGAATTCAGTGCGGCTGCAAAGAAAATGCGTGTCGTCGACCCAGTGACACGCTACCTGCGCCGCTTTGCAGGTCTGGGCAATTAACTGAGTCATTCGGAATTCACCCGCCTCGAGTAACTTAAGCGCGTGCGGGCGATGACGCTGCAACTCATCGGCCAATCGCGCAGCGAACGAGGTATCGGTTTGATCGCTCAGCGCGATATAGTCGATAGGCCAGCCGCGCGCGCGGACTTGCTCGGCAAAATGCCGCATCGCGGATAAAAACATCACAATGCGGGCTTTGTGCGACCAGACTGCGGTGGCCTCGCTGTCGGCCTCGATCATCAGCACGGCATCTTGCGCGGGGTCGAAGTCGGATAAGGCCGGGCTTGCCAAGCTGAGCTGGTCACCCAGTACCAAGATTAAATGTCGCATCATGTCCTTCTTTGATAGACCCGCGCTATGGCCTGATTAGCTCATTGGCATGGGTAGATTGCTGGGTAGATTATCGGGTAGATCGTTGGCCGGGCTTGCGATTACGGTGTTAACAGCCGCAAGGTCCGGCACGCAGAGGCACCCTCGCGTGGGCGGCATTGAGCGGATCGACTCGCTTGATTTCGATGCTGATTTGACACAAAAGATACTATCGATAGCGGCAGAAGATGGCGACCGAATACATAGCATCGCTGGCTACCCCCTAGCAGCGATTTTTCAGTCTCCGGAAAGATTTTTCAAAGTAAGCTAGACTCGAGAAATTGGGATTACTTCTATAGGTGTCAAAGCGATGAAAACTCCTCTGACTCTGCGCTTCAAGCCGATCGCGTCGTCGATTATAGTGCTGTCAGCTCTGTTACCTGTGTATGCGTCTGCGGCCAACTGCCCGGCGCTGCTGAATCATAAGTTCAATCGCCTGCAAGACGAGGCACAACAGGATTTGTGCCAGTATGCCGGCAAAGCGGTGGTGGTGGTAAACACCGCAAGCTATTGCGGATTCACCTCGCAGTACGATGGCCTTGAGAAGCTGTACGCCAAGTACAAAGAAAAAGGTTTGGTGGTGTTGGGCTTTCCTTCGAATGATTTTTCGCAGGAGCCCGACGACAACAAGAAAATCGCAGACTTCTGCCATAACACCTACGGTGTGAAGTTTCCGATGTTCTCGAAAAGCTCGGTGAAAGGCAAAGAAGCGAATCCTTTGTTTACCGCGCTGACCAAGGCAGGCGCGAAAGAGCCCTCTTGGAATTTCAATAAATACCTGATCGACCGCGATGGCAAACTGGTCGGCAGTTTTGGCAGCATGACACGGCCTGACGACAAATCATTCGTCAGCGCACTCGAAAAAGCGCTCGGACCACAGTAGCGCAAAGCTTTTTGCTGTGACGCCTCCCGGCTTTGCGCTGGCGGCACGCCAGGGTGACCTTCCCCCCCGATCCTAGTCACTACCTGTCGGGCGTCGCAGTATTTTTATTCTTGATTGTCAGGAACCGACATGAAAATCGCAGTCGTTGGATCCGGTATTTCCGGACTGTCTGCCGCTTGGCAATTGTCATGCGGCGGGCATGAGGTGTCGCTGTTTGAAGCCGGTGATTACTTCGGCGGGCATACCCACACGGTAGATGTTGACATCGACGATCAGCGCTTCGGGGTGGACACGGGTTTTTTGGTGTTTAACCATCGCACGTATCCGAATCTGGTGCGCCTGTTTGAGCAGCTGAAAGTTCACACCAGCGCCAGTGATATGTCGTTCGCCGTGAAGATGCCGATGTCTTCATCAGTGGGTGCGCGCACGCTGGAGTGGGCAGGTAGTAATCTTGATACGGTGTTTGCGCAGCGACGCAATTTGTTATCGCCGCGCTTCTGGCGCATGCTGCGCGACATCATGCGCTTCAATCAACAAACTACCGAGATGGCGCTGACAGCGGGCGCCATGGATGAGATTCCGCTGGGCGAATTTCTGGATGCACACCGCTACAGCGCCGAGTTCCGCGATTGGTATCTGTTACCCATGGCTGGATGTATCTGGTCATGCCCCACCGAGCAGATGCTGGCGTTTCCTATGGCGACCTTCGTGCGCTTCTGTCACAACCACGGATTAATTCAGGTGAGTAACCGCCCGCAGTGGCACACCGTGACCGGCGGCGCGCGTCACTATGTGCAGAAAATGCTGGAGGCTATTTCGCAGCGCTATCTGAACACGCCGGTGACTTCGGTGCGCCGCGTGCCGCTTGGCACAAGCTATCAGGTGCGTATCGAATCTTCGCGTGGCGTGCAGTTGTTTGACCATGCGGTGCTGGCCGCGCACAGCGATCAGTCGCTGCAGTTACTGCATGATGCAAGCGACACAGAACGCGTAGTGTTGTCAGCAGTAGGCTACCAGCCGAATCAGGCTATATTGCATACCGACGCTCGCTGCTTGCCCGAATCACGCAAGGCCTGGTCGGCATGGAACTACGAGAGCACCGGCCCGGGTGAATCACGCGTGTGCGTGCACTACTTGCTGAATAAGCTACAGCCGCTACCCGTTAAATCGCCCGTGATTGTTTCGCTCAACCCGATACACGCGCCTGACCCTGCCAAAGTTCTGGCGCGCTTTGATTATGCGCATCCGGTATTCGATGGGCCAGCAGTAAACGCGCAGCAGAAACTGCTGGCGCTGCAAGGAACGCGCAACACCTGGTTTGCGGGTGCATGGACAGGCTACGGCTTTCATGAAGATGGTCTTAAATCCGGGCTGTCGGTGGCCGCGGCGATTGCCGCACTGGCCGACACGCCGGTGAAGCAAGCCGCATAAGGCTGTTGCGCTACAGATGACCGCGATGGACACAAACGCCGTAATGCTCAGCATGGGCTCAGTCCGCCATCAGCGGCTGCGGCCAGCGGCAAACACGTTCAGCTATGGCGTTTTCACCCTGATGCTGCCGCTGCGCACCCTCGGCGATCGTGACTTGAGCAGTAAGCTGTGCTCACGCAATCGATTTAATCTGCTGTCGTTTCATGACCGCGATCATGGCGACGGAAAAACGCCACTGCTGCAGTGGGTAGACGCATTGCTGCGCGACGAACGCATTACCGATGCTGACGGCGAAGTGTGGCTGCAAACGTTTCCGCGCGTGCTGGGGTATGTGTTTAACCCGGTGTCATTCTGGTTTTGTCATCGCCACGATGGCGCGCTGCGCGCCATTGTGTGCGAGGTCAACAATACCTTCGGCGAGCGCCACTGCTATTTGCTGTACACCGGCGGGCCGATGCAATGGGGGCAGTCGCACACTGCCAGCAAAGTGTTTCATGTCTCACCGTTTTGTGCCGTGGATGGAAGCTACCGCTTTCGCTTCATGCGCACATCACATCAACAAGAAGGCGCCAGTACAGAGCGTATAGTGGCACGCATCGAGTATCACGATGTACAAGGTCCCTTGCTACTGACCAGTGTAAGCGGCAAGTTACACGCGTTAAATGATGTACGCGCAGCGCAAGCGTTTTTACGCTATCCGCTGATGAGCTTTGGCGTGATTGCCCGTATTCACTGGCAAGCGCTAAGGCTCTTTATCAAGCGCGTACCTTTTTTCAGCAAACCACACCCACCACAGAAAGCGCTTAGCCGATGAACAAATCACTTAGTGTCAGCCTGGAGCTGGCGTCGCAACCGCCCTCGCACGATACAGCCGCTATTCCCATGCCGCCGCAAGCGCGGGTATTACTGCAGATGCTGCGCCGAATTCAGCATGGCGCGTTACGACTCACCTGCCCGGATGGTAGCGTGCTGCAGTTTGGCGAGGCTGATGCCCCAGTTGCGCTGCGTCTGAATAACTGGAAGCCCTGCATGGCAGCGATGAAGTCGGGTGACATCGGCTTCGCCGAGAGTTTTATTGCCGGTGACTGGCAAACCGATGATCTGGCCACACTCCTTCAGCTGCTGGTGCGTAATCGTAACGCGTTGGAAGAGGCGATCTACGGCAGCTGGTGGGGTGGCTTGCTGTATCGAGTCCGTCACCTGTTCAACCGTAACTCCAAAACCGGAAGCCGCCGCAATATTCACGCGCACTACGATATCGGTAATGCGTTTTATCGTCTGTGGCTGGATCCGTCGATGACCTACTCCAGCGCGCTGTTCACTACACCCAGCATGAGCCTGCAGGAAGCGCAGCAGGCGAAGTACGCGCGCATTCTTTCAGAGTTACACGTGAGCGAAGGCGCGCGCTTGCTCGAGATTGGCTGCGGCTGGGGCGGCTTTGCCGAACTCGCCACAGGCAAGGGCATGCACCTGACCGGGCTGACCATCTCTACCGAGCAGCTGGCGTTTGCCGAGCAGCGTCTGCAACAAGCCGGCGTAGGCAAGCGCGCTGAACTCCGGCTGCAGGATTATCGTGATGCCACGGGTGAGTTCGACGGTATTGCCTCAATCGAGATGTTTGAAGCAGTGGGCGAGCAGTACTGGGACAGCTACTTCAGCACGGTTGCAGCGCGGCTGAAGTCAGGCGCGCACGCCTGCATACAAACCATCACGATTGATGATGCGCTGTTCGAGCGCTACCGCAAGGGAAGTGACTTCATCCAGCAGTATATTTTCCCGGGCGGCATGCTGCCGTCACCGCGCGTGTTCCGTGAGCATGCTGAAAGACACGGGCTGGAAGTGGTAGACGCGTTTGCCTTCGGCCTCGACTATGCACACACACTGGCGCAGTGGCATCAGTCCTTCAACGCCGTGTTACCCGAAGTGAGAGCGCAAGGCTTTGACGAGCGCTTCATCCGCACCTGGCAGTTTTATCTTGCGTACTGCGAGGCCGGCTTCCGCGAGCACAATATCGATCTGTTCCAGTTCACGCTACGCAAACCTTGAAAACGATGCTGATACGCTTTGGCGTGCGTCGCGCGCTGTTGCTATGGCTTTTGTTGCTGTCGCTGCCGAGCGCCGTGCTGATTGTGCTGTCGACCACGCCGCGTACTGCAGCCGCTAATGCCGCTGCGGTGAAACAGATGCTGCCCGAGGCCTCGGTGATGGGTAGCGGTAGCTTCCGCTGGCTTGGACTAAAACTGTACGATGCCTCGTTGTGGGTAGACCGTAGCAACTTCAATCCAGAGACATGGCAACGCGCGCCGCTCGCGCTTGAGCTCAACTATGCGCGCAGCCTGGACGGAAAGCGCATCGCCGACGCCAGCATCGATGAAATGAAAAAACTAGGCATCGGCAGCGCAGCTCAGCACAAAGCCTGGGGTGAGGCGATGAGGCAGGTTTTTCCGAACGTCGACAGCACAACACAACTCACCGGGCTCTATCAGCCAGGCCAAGCGACTCGTTTTTTTCGTAACGGGGTGGCAATTGGTGAGATTGCCGATCCAGAGTTTGGCCCCGCCTTTTTTGCGATCTGGTTGCATCCCAAAACGACGGCGCCAAAGTTGCGTACCGCGCTGCTCGGTCGGTGATGTCGTTTACCCGTGCGCAGCTATTTGCGTACGGCGCCTTCGGTTTTCCGCTGGCGCTGGTCGCGCTACCTATTTACGTGATGGTGCCGCAACTGTATGCGGCGCAGCTCGGCATGTCGTTGGCCACCGTGGGCACCTTACTACTCGCGGCACGTACCCTGGATGCATTGATTGATCCGCCACTCGGGCGTTGGATGGATGGTGCGCGCTCAGGCGGCTATGCAAACTTTATTCTGCTGTCACTGCCTTTCCTGGTAATCGGATTTGCGGCGCTGATGCTGCCGCCAACGCTGACGCCCGATGCCTTGGTGGTATGGTTCGGCGCGAGCCTGATTCTGGTTTATCTTGGCTACTCGATTGCCACCATTGCACACAATAGCTGGGGCGCGCGCCTGACGCAGCAGCGTGGCGAGCGCACGCGACTCACCGCTTTGCGCGAAGGCTGCGCACTAGCCGGTGTGGTGATGGCGGCGATCTTGCCACCACTGGCAGGGCGTACTGGTTTGTGTATCAGCTTTGTGATCGCGCTCTTGCTCACTGCTTTTTTGCTGCTTCGACAAGCACCACGCACTGTCGCCTTAATTGAATCCACACAAGCGGGCCATTGGTTGCTGCCACTGCAGCAGGTGCGTTTTCGCTGGCTGTTTACCATCTACGCTATTAACGGTACTGCGGCAGCAGTGCCCGCGACTTTGTTTTTGTTTTTTGTGTCGGATCGTTTGTTACTACCGAATCAAGCACCATTATTTTTATTGCTGTATTTTCTCTCGGCCGCGTTAGCGCTACCGCTTTGGACACGGCTGGCGGCGCGTATCGGTGAGTCACGTGCCTGGCTGTTAGCGATACTGCTCGCAGTGCTTGCTTTCTTATGGACGGCGCAATTAGCTGCCGGAGCGATGCTGCCATTCGCGGTTATTTGCGTGCTGACCGGCGCAGCACTGGGCGCGGATCTCGCGCTCCCACCCGCTCTGCTGGCCGGTGTGATTGGCAGCGCGGGCCACGTTGGTGAGCATGAAGGCAGTTACTTCGGTTTGTGGAGCTGGATCACGAAAATGAACCTCGCGCTCGCAGCAGGCATCTCGCTGCCTTTTTTGGGTTGGCTCGGTTACACGCCAGGCACGACTGAAGCGGGGGCCCTATCAGCGCTAACACTCGCCTACGCTGTGCTGCCCTGTGCTCTAAAAACCTGTGCAGCGCTGGTGCTGTGGCGAGCGCCTTTAACGGATATCTAAAAGGAGAAATGTGTATGTGGACATCTGGTTGGCGCACACTACTGGTGGGCGTGTATATTTTTGCCGCACTCGTGCTGGCGGGTTGTGGTGCAACACTACAACCTGCTGACTACGCCGCTGAACAACCCAAGCTGGATTTGAAATCGTATTTCAATGGCACCGTGGATGCCTGGGGAATATTTCAAGACCGTGGCGGCAAGGTAGTGAAACGCTTCACGGTCGTGATGGACTGCACCTGGGAGGGTGATACCGGAACGCTCGATGAACATTTCACCTATTCTGACGGCACCAAGCAGCGCCGGGTATGGACACTAAAAAAAGTCGGTGACAATCGCTACACCGGTACCGCTTCGGATGTCATTGGTGAAGCGACTGGCGCTACCGGCGGTAATGCATTCAACTGGCGTTATACACTGGCCTTACCGGTCGATGGCACCACCTACCATGTCAGCTTTGACGACTGGATGTACATGATGGACGATAAGGTCATGCTGAACCGCGCGGTGATGAGCAAATTCGGCTTCCGGCTCGGCGAGGTCACGCTATCGTTTCGCAAACGTGAGCCTTGAATCATGATGGTTTTGCTCGCTACCGTAAACGCATTGGTAAACGCTCTGCCATGAACCCGAAAGTGACCCATTGGCGTGGCTTGCGTGTATGGGTAGTTGGCGCATCCACTGGCATCGGCGCCGCCACTGCCAAGCACCTGCTCTCGCTCGGTGCGCGCGTCGCCTTATCCGCTCGCAATGAGGCAGCGCTACAGGCGCTTGCTGCAAGCGGTGGGCAGGCTTTGGTATTGCCGCTGGATGTCACTGACCGTATGCAGCTGTTGCACGCGCGTGATCGACTGCTGTCGGAGTGGCAAGGGCTTGATCTGGTGCTACTGGTCGCGGGTGTTTACCGCGAGATGCGCGCAGACGCGATAGATATACCTGCCGTCGAGCAGATGCTGGATGTGAACCTGCGATCGGTGTTCCATGCGATTGATGCGGTGATGCCGACGCTACTGGCACAGGGCAGCGGTGGCATCGGGATTGTGTCTTCGGTGGCAGGGTTTGGCGGTCTGCCACGCGCGCTAGGCTACGGCCCGACCAAAGCGGCGCTGATTAACTTGGCAGAAACCCTGTATCTGGATGTGCATGACAAGGGCGTTGGCATCTACCTGATCAACCCCGGCTTTGTCGACACACCGGCCACTCAGCAAAATGATTTCGAGATGCCTGCGCTGATCAGTGCGCAAGAAGCCGCAGAGAATATTGTGCACGGCATAGAGTGCGGCGAATTTCATATTCACTTTCCGCGTCGCTTTACCAACTGGTTACGCTTTGCGCAGCTACTACCCTACCGCTGGTATTTTTGGTTGATTCACAAGGTCACCGGGCTATGAAGCACCTAGATGATTTACAGCGCGTGATTGATTTCTTTCAGACGATCAGTCCTGACAACACACACACGCTGCCACAGATCTACACCGAAGATGTGTGGTTCAAAGATCCGTTTAATGAAGTGCGTGGCATAGAGCCGGTACGTCATATTTTCAGCCATATGTTCGAGCAGCTGGATAGGCCACGGTTTGTGGTCACGCATAGCATGGCACACGACGATCACGCCTTCCTGACCTGGGATTTTTTATTTCATATGAAGCGCTTCTCAACCGAAGCGCAGTGCATACGCGGCGCGAGCCATCTGCGTTTTGTTTCAGATGGTCGTGTTGCCTACCACCGGGACTACTGGGATGCCGCCGAAGAGCTGTATGAAAAACTCCCTGTCGTCGGTGGCCTAATGCGCTGGCTAAAAACCAGAGCGCGAAGCTGACTGTCGTTGCGCGCTCATTTTGCGTTAGGTGTGTCCGCGTCTCGGCCTGCGACTCGATCTGCTTCTCGGCCTGAGTGAACAAAGTTACGAAGCGGACCGTCGTTAGTCACTTATTTTGCGTTAGGTGTGTCCGCGTCTCGGCCTGGGTGATCAGGTGCGCTGCCGCTTGAGCGATGCGATGCACTGCTCGACACGCTTTTTGATGACTTTTTCTGCAAACTTTTCTGCGCACCCTTTTTGACGTCTTTCTTTACGTCTTTCTTTGCGTCTATTTTTATATCTTTTTGTGCACCGCTTGATGCCGCTGACGATACGCTCTTCGCCGCGCCACTAGTCCGCTTAGGTGAATCTTTCTGCGTCTGCTTGGGCGTGTGTTTGTGTGTTGCAGGCGCTTCAGGCTTGGCGTGTTTTTTCGGCGCTGTCAGCTTGGCAGATGTCGCCTCCGCCGGTGTTGCTTGCTGCATCGCCTGATTCACTACATTCGAAAATTGCTCTTGCATCGCGCTCCACCAGACTGCCGCATTAGCGAACGGTGCGGCCATCGCGGCTGGATCTGCTGCCGATGTCTGCACTGACGCAGGCTGCGCGCTCGGCTCGGTAGGTTCGGTAGATTCGGCAGGTGTCGCCGACTGTGCTTGAAATGGTGACTGGAACGACGACTGAAAAGGTGACTGAAAAGGCGACTGAAAAGAAGACTGGAACGGCGACTGAAAAGGTGAATCGAATGATGGTTTTTCATCCGATTCGCCGGCACTGCTCATACCACTCATGCTGCTCGCACTTGCACCTGCAGCGGCTTTGGCAAAGCTCTCGCCCATCGAGCGAAGCGCATTCAGCGTAGCGCTTTGCACCTCCAGCGCTTGAATCGAGCTTCGCAGCATGTTCATATTCACCTGCAGCCAAGACTCGACCGCTTTCAGGTCAGCGATTTGCTTGTCAATATCCTCAGGCGACAGCGAGGGAATGCTCATGCCGGGGATTTTCATGCCGGACCACAGCTGCTTTACAAAGGCCAGCGTATCTCCCATCGGGTTGGCGCCCGAGTAATCATGCGGCTGCTGATGGGACATGGTCTGGCTCCTTGTGATGGTCTTGCGAGAATGGTTTAGGTTAGCAGATCGCGCTCAGCAGGAGGCTAGTGCAGCAGAGCGCAACGACTTCGCTCAAACCACCCGGCAAACCATTACACTAGGCTCATGCTCGCTTCTTCTGCGTCTGAACATCTGCCTGTTCGACCCTCGCGTCGTTGGTCGCTGGTCGTGGTTATGCTGCTCTTGACGCTGCTGGCGCATCTGCTGGCACTGCATTGGCTAAATGAGCAGCTGCAAAGTATCGCGTTTTTTGACGACGACGATAATGATGATCATGCCATCAGCGTGTCTTTGCTGCGACCACAATCGCAGCAGGTGCCGCCACCACGCAAACCCGCCGCGCCGACCAAGCCCAACGCATTGACTGGCGAGACACCGCCCAAACCACGTGCAACGCCCGCCGAGGTAGTTGATAAGCCAGCGCCCAGCCAAAGTCCTTCGTCTGAAGTTGCCGTCAAGGCCGCGGTGCCCGAGCCTGCATCAACCACTACCGCGCCGGCACCGACCACCAGCAGCGCGCTGCCTGCTGACAGCACGCCATCAACCGCCACCGAGCCGCAGGCTTCCGCCGAGCCGCCCGCCACTGCTACGGCTGCCGCCGCCCCCGAGGTAGCCGGCAGCCAGGAGGCGGCGCTGCCGAATGTCAATGCGCTGTTTGACAAGGCGAACCCGCCGCCGCCGGCCGAGTTGCGCTTCAGCGCAGTCGGCATGCGTAAAGACGGACGAAGCTTGAGCGGCAGTGGCACGATGCAATGGCGCCATGACGGGCAACGCTACTCACTCGAAACCGAAATTACCGCACTGCTATTCACGCTAGCAAAAAACCGCAGCGAAGGCGAATTTGGCAGCTTGGGTATCGCACCCAACCTTTATGTAGAAAAGCGCTTTGGTCGGTCGGAGACCAACACGCATTTTCAGCATCAATCCAAACTGATCAGCTTTTCTGCGTCGACCGCCACCATCCCAAGCAACGGCGGCGAGCAAGATCGTGGTAGCTGGATCTGGCAACTGGCCTCACTCGGCCGCGGCGACCCCGGTAAATTCGAACCCGGACTGAATATGGAGATGTTGGTGGCCAGCGCCCGAGGCGTGGATGCGTGGCGCATCAAGATCAGCGGCAAAGAAAATCTAAAGCTGCCCGATGGCGAGGTAACTACCTGGCGTTTGTCGGTTATTCCCGGCGCGCAGAGCTTTGATAAGCAGTTCGATCTTTGGCTTGCGCCGGATCGATACTGGTACCCGGTGCGCCTACTGCATGAAGATAAAAACGGTAATCGGGTCGAGCTATCGCTCATAAAAATTAGCGCAAAATAGGCACGCGCTATAAGCCAGCGCTGACGATGATGTTTGCGATAACGCGTGTTGCATTACGCTTTTTTGATATCACCAACGCACCCAAGCAAATCTACTGAGTTAATCAATGAAGCTTTCAGACCAAGCAGCTCTCATTCTATTTTCGGGTGGCCAGGATTCCACCACCTGCCTCGCTTGGGCGCTATCGCGCTACGCGCGTGTTGAGACACTGGGCTTCGACTATGGTCAGCGCCATGCGATCGAACTTGCAGTGCGGCCCACCATACGGCACCGCATACGCGGCTTGTCGGATGAATGGGCGGCACGGCTCGGGGACGATCATGTATTGGATTTATCAGTGCTGGGTGAAGTATCCGAGACTGCGCTCACACGAGACAGCGAAATCGCGATGCAAGCCAACGGCTTGCCGAATACTTTTGTCCCGGGACGAAATTTACTTTTTCTGACACTAGCAGCAGCATTAGCGTATCGCCGCGGCATGACGGTACTGGTCGGTGGCATGTGCGAAACCGACTTCTCTGGCTACCCGGATTGTCGCGACGAGACGCTGCGCGCCTTGCAATCTGCTCTGCAACTTGGCATGGGGTCGCGCGTCAGTATTGAAACACCATTGATGTGGTTGGATAAAGCAGCCACATGGCGGCTGGCCGATCAGCTTGGCGGAGAGGCGCTGATCGATTTGATTCGCACTGAGACACACACCTGCTATCTCGGCGAGCGTTCGCAGTTACATGCGTGGGGCTATGGATGCGGACGCTGCCCTGCTTGCGAGTTACGCATGAACGGCTACCAACACTTCAAGGCGACACAATCGATCGACTAAGTACTTTGCGTATTGCGTGTTCGCTGATCGAAAACTCACTCAAGTTATTCGCTCTTTGCTGTCGGTAGTTTCTCCTGAATACAACAACTCAAGCCAATTTTTAGAGATTTTATTTCTTATCATCTTTTTAATTTTTCTGCATAAGAAACAGTCGCGATCCTTCTGTTGATGCTGCATTGATGATTGTGTCGACGAGAGGGTGTAAGCCACTGTCTTCTAGATTGTTGAATACGCAGATTTCTGTTTACATGCAGCGCGCTGTACGCTGCATTTTTATTTTCTTCCGCAAGGGCACAAGCGCCAGCCGCTGCTCAACGGGATGAGACCCAGCTGCTGCGTCAGCAGGAGCAAGCGACTCAATTGCGGCAGCAACTTGAATCTCGCCCTGATATTCAGCTGCAGCCTTCATTGGCTGCTCAACCGCCCCGACTACCCGCAAACGAATCACCGTGCTTTATCATCAGCCGCATTGCTTTGGTGGGCGAGACGGCTGATCGCTTCACTGATATCACCGAGGTCGCTAATTACGCCGCTGATGGTTCACGTGATGCGGTGACCGGTAGCTGCATCGGCAGCACTGGGATCGGCATCACTATACGACGACTACAAAATGAGCTGTCACGGCGCGGTTATGTCACGACGCGCGTGCTGGCGGGGCCGCAAGATCTGACACACGGCGCACTAACCGTGACACTGATTCCGGGGCGTGTACACGCCATACGTTTTGCAGAGAACACATCAACCCGGGCAACGATCGCGAATGCGATACCGATGCAGACGGGTGATTTACTCAATCGGCGAGCGATTGAGCAAGCGCTGGAGAATTTAAAATGCGTGCCGACCACGGAGGCTGATATTCGGATCGAGCCCGCCAATGGTGGCGATGTGCCGCCTGGGTACAGTGACATCGTGATTCAGTGGCGTCAGCGTTTTCCGTTTCGGTTCAATGTATACGCTGACAACTCAGGGCTTGAGTCTACGGGGCGCTGCCAAGGTGGCTTGACGATATCGTATGACCATGCACTGACATTAAATGATCTTTTCTATGTCAGTCTCAATCGTAGCTTGTTTGAGCAAACGCCCGGCCCACGTGGTACCAGCGGCAACACGGTGCATTATTCACTGCCATTCAGATATTGGCTGCTCGGCGCCACCGCGGGTAGCAGTCAGTATCAACAAGCAGTGGCTGGTACATTCAGCACCTTGGTCTTTAGTGGTGAGAGCGCGAATCAAGAGCTGAAGCTATCGCGCGTATTGGCGCGCGACGCAAACAGCAGGACGGTCGCTTATCTGAGTGCATGGGCAAAGCAATCGCGAAATTTTGTTGATGACCTCGAGATCGCGGTACAGCGGCGTCAAGTAGGTGGCTTTGAGGCAGGCGTAACACATCGTCAACTACTAGGTAATGCGACGCTGGATCTGAATGCAGGATATCGGCAAGGTATCAGCCTGAAGGGTGATCGCCCACCACTGAACGAAGCAGTTGAAGGCAGCACGCGTCCACATATTCTGCAAGTTGGCGGTATCTATAACCAGCCGTTTGTGGTCGCAGAACAGCGCTTGCGCTACACACTCGCAGTGCGCGCGCAACACGCCTGGACACCGCTGCTACCGCAAGACAGATTCAGCATCGGCAGCCGTTTCTCGGTGCGTGGCTTTGATGAGCAACGCATGCTGTCGGCAGATCGTGGCTGGCTGCTGCGCAACGACCTTGGCATATCACTCGGCGGCTCAGGACAAGAAGCTTATCTCGGTCTTGACTATGGCGAGGTGTATGGTCGTCACAGCGAACAACTCTTAGGTAAGCACCTCGCCGGCTTGGCATTCGGAATGCGCGGCGGTGCACACGGTGTGACGTATGACCTGTTTGCTGGTCGCGCGCTCTCTGCACCAGCCGGTTTCTCAACGCATGGACTGAACCTTGGCTTCAGTCTCAGCTGGTCGTACTGAGGGGACAAGGATGCGCTTTGCCTCTACCCCCACCTTTGATGTGATCGCCCCTGGCGTGCTGCAACAAGAATGGCGCGAAACCGAGGTTTTTGGCGCAGCAACCTGGCTTTGGATGCAAGCGCGTACGCGACGCGAGGCGCCCATCAAATGGCTATCGACTTTGCTGTTGCCGCCAATCTCGTACCGACAATTTCTACTCGCTTCTGAAAATGGTCGCCCAGTGTTCTATGCGTCATGGGCTAATTTTTCTGCAGCCGCCGAGCAGACCTATGTCAATGGGCCGCACGCGGCAATATCGCCTGCTGACTGGAACAGTGGCGACCGTCAGTGGGTTATCGACTGGATAGCGCCATTCGGTCACACCGCATCTATTTGGCGTTTGCTGCAAAGAGAACTTTTCACAATGCATTGCATGCGCTATTTGCACCACCGCGGTGTTGAGCGAGGGTCGCGCATTAAGCGCTGTCACGGCATTGCGCTCAATCGCGTCGAAGCCGATGCGTGGTATGCGGCGCGACCGGTTGAGCTGAGTTCAGATCACGTCATTTCAAACACATCTCCCTGTACTGAATCAGAGAGCCTGACATGAATCAGCATTGCTATCGCTTAGTGTTTAACCGCGCACGCGGCTTGTTGATGGCGGTTGGCGAAATAGCGCGTAGCCACAGTGCTGCTGGAAGAATACGCGTGTTTGCCGGTAGCGCGGCCGCTGCACTGCATCCGGCACTAGCGATGCTACGCACGCTGACTATGCCTAGCCTGCTATTGCCAACGCTACCGTTGTCATTACGATCGACGCTATTACCGGCAACGCTTTTAGCGAAGCTGCTACCTGTTGTTGCGCACGCCCAGATTATTCCTGATGCAGCGGCACCGGCTCATCATCAAGCCATCGTCAGTAGCGCGGCTAACGGTGTGCCGTTGGTGCATATACAAACGCCGACTGCCGGTGGCGTATCGCGTAATGTGTATAGCCAGTTTGATGTGCACAGCCATGGCGCGATTCTGAACAATGCACATCAGGCCACGCAAACAGCGCTGGGCGGCTGGGTGCAAGCTAATCCGTTGCTCGATAAGCCAGCATCGGTCATTGTTAATGAGGTTAATTCCAGCAACCCCAGCTTGTTGCACGGCTATGTCGAGGTGGCCGGGCAACGTGCGCAAGTGGTGGTTGCCAACCCGTCAGGCATAAGCTGCGACGGCTGCGGCTTCATCAATGCCAGCCGCGCGACGATAACCACGGGCGTGCCGCAGTATGGCGCTAGCGGCAACCTGGATAGCTATCTGTTACGACGCGGTACGGTGCGCTTTAACGGTGACGGGCTGGATGCCAACAGCGCTGACTTCACCGAGGTGCTGGCGCGTGCGGTGCAGGTGAATGCTGCGCTCCGCGCGCGTCAGCTGAACGTGGTGGCGGGCAGTAATGAGATTCGCGCGAGCGATCTGCAAACAAGTGCCGTTGCTACTGATGAGAATAAGCCTGCATTTGCGCTTGATGTCAGCGCGCTGGGTGGCATGTACGCGGGCAAGATCTGGTTAATTGGCACGGAGGCTGGTGTCGGTGTGCGACATGCAGGGAAACTGGGTGGTGGCGCGTCCGAGATTCATATCACCGCAGCGGGCAAGCTGGAGGTGACCGGTGAGATTGATAGCGCTGGGCGGGTGGATATCACGACGGTGGGTATCGACAACCGTGGCAGCATCCAAGCAGCCAACAGCGTATCTCTGCAAAGCAAGGCAGAGATCAACAACACCGGCCTGATCAATGGTGGTGACGTGCTGTTAAAGAGCGCGACCATTAACAACCGCGGCACTGGCCGTATCTATGGTGACCATATCGCGCTGGAGGCAGATACCGTCACCAATGAAGCCGATAGTGCTGCCGATAGTGCTGCAGCTCGTGCAGCACCGGTAATCGCCGCCCGATCGCGGCTGGATATCGGTGCTGAGCACATCACCAACCGCGACGGCGCACTGCTCTACAGCGCGGGGGATCTTGCGATCGGCCGTTATCTCGATTCGAATCAACACGCCACCGGCCAAGCCCGGCGTCTGGATAACTTGAGCGCCCATATCGACGCCGAGGGCGATATGGATGTGGCGGTGGATGACATCCGCAACATGAATCTGCATTACAGCACGCGTAAGCAGACCCGTTCACCCGAATCGGTGGTGGAAGTGGCCGGCGAGGGCTCGCCAAACCGCTACGCAACCGAC
>VGHX01000037.1 GCA_016868055.1 Betaproteobacteria bacterium | reverse complement strand
TCGTGTTTTGCGCGATGGCGCCAGTGTCACGCTGGACAACAACTTGATGCGTGTGGCCGAGATTGAGTTCGCGTTTCGTTTTGCACGCACGCTACCGCCGCGTGATTCAGATTACTCGGTCGACGAAGTGCTGAGAGCAGTCGCCGGTGTGCATCCCTCAATTGAGGTGCCTGATTCACGCTATAACGATTTTGTTCAAGCGGGCGAGGCGCAGCTGATTGCTGATAATGCGTGCGCTAATTTATTTGTGCTCGGGCCAGGCGTAGATGATTGGCGAGACTTCGACTACGTGAATCAAGCCGTGATAGTCCGCTTAAATGGCGAGCACGTTGAGTCTGGGTTCGGCAGAAACGTGTTGGGCGATCCACGCTTCGCACTCACTTGGTTAGTGAATGAACTGTCAGCGCTTGGAACCAGCTGCGAGCCTGGTCAGGTGGTGACCACCGGTACTTGTCGGGTACCGGTGGCGATTCAGCCAGGCGATGTTGTTGAGGCAGACTTTGGTGCTCTCGGCAAAGTGTCTTGCCGTTTTGGACCGTAATTGCTAACTGGCCCGCGCAAAGCTGCGGGTCAGGCCGCGCCACATCTTGGCGTGTAATGCGGCACTCGCAAGCCAGCCATGAGCGGGTGCATTGAACGCAGCTGCCAAGCGTGGTGCCGATGCCGATGCCTCGCGCGCTTCGAGTTCAGCGATGCGCGTGTGCGCTTCTATTAGCGCCTCGTTCAGCAGCACGCAGCGCTGCACGGTGAGATAGGGTGCGTCGGGCTGCTGCGAGAAAGCAGCGGCGATAGCCTCGGCTGCTTGCGGGTCTTTATCGACATAGCCAACGTGCGTTAACTGCACCAGAAATTCATCGAGTTGCTGTTTCTCTTGCGGGGTCATACCGGCTCCTTGGCCACTAGACATGGCCCCTTTATACGGGATTGCCGCCGCTAAAAAAACCAGCGAAACGATCAGTAACAATTCAGTACAGTTACCAAATAGATAACGATGCAACTGTGGTGTACAGCGGTACGCCGATCAACAGGTTGATCGGGAAGGTAATCCCGATCGGCAGCGCCAGGTAGACCGCGGGATTAGCCTCTGGTATCGCGTAGCGCAGTACTGCCGGCACCACAATGTACGAAGCGCTGGCGGATAGCACCATCAACAATGCGGTATCACCGAGCGGCAGACCAAGCGCTTTGGCCAATACCAAGGCAAGCGCGGCATGCACAAATGGCGAGACTGCGGCATACAGCACCAGCACCGGTGCTTTGCCTTTGATATCCGGCAGGCTTCTCGCCACCGACAAGCCCATGTCCAGTAAAAAGAAAGCCAGCATGCCCTTGAACAGGTCAGCAGAAAACGGTTTCATCATGGCCTTGCCCGCGTCCCCACTGATGAAGCCAATCGCAAGCGAGGCCAGTAGTAGCAAGTGGGTGCCGTTGGTCAGTGACTCATGCAGGATCGCCTTGATCGATGCGCTGTGGCCCTCATCGGTCACCACCAGTGAACCTGATGCTGTGACCCGCACGCCTTGCGCGCCGGCGGCATGCTGCCGACGCAAAATATTCGCTAACACCACCGCAACAATAATGGCGGGCGATTCCATTAGCACCATCGCCACGGCCATTTGCCCACCTACAGGAATTTGCTGTGACTCGACATACTGCATGGCAGTCACAAAAGTAACTGCGCTGACAGAGCCATAGGCCGCAGCGACCGCCGCCGCGTCGAATGGCGGCACGAAACGACGCAGCAGACTGTAGCCAATCACCGGCACAATAAACGCCATCAGCACCGCCGCCAGTAAACTGGCCATGATGCCGGCAGTCAGCCCGGATTCAGACAAAGCAAAACCACCTTTAAGGCCAAGCGCCATCAGCAGGTAGAGCGACAGGAATTTCGCGATCTGTGGCGGCACTTCGAGATTGGAGCGCAGCAAACCGGCCAACAGGCCAAAAGCGAAGAACAAAATAGCGGGGTCGAGAAGGTTTTGCACGAGGGGCTCCTGGAAATTGCGCGCAATGGTAATTTCCTTGGCTGATTAGGTAAAATCGATTTGTCCAAGATATGTATCAGTAAAACTCTATGAATCTGACATTCCGGCAGCTGCGACTATTCCTGGCGCTGGCCGACACCGGCAGCGTCAGCGCGGCGGCGAGGGCGCTGCATGTGACGCAGCCGACCGCGTCGATGCAGCTGAAAGAGATCACGCAATCGATCGGTATGCCGGTGTATGAGGTGGTGGGCAAGCGCGTGTTTCTGACCGAAGCAGGTCGGGAATTGGCGGAGACCGCGCGCACTATTGCCGGCGAATGGGAAGCGCTAAGGCAAAAATTCGACGCTATGCGCGGGCTGACACGCGGACGGCTGCGGGTGGCGCTGGTCAACACGGCGCAGTACTTCATGCCGAGGCTGCTGGGTGGATTTTGTCAGCAGCACCCGGAGATCGATATTTCTTTGCAGGTGCTGAATCGCGATGGCGTGGTGGCGCGCCTGCGCGATAACCTCGACGACTTGTACATCATGTCGATGCCGCCGCCGGATATCGAGCTGGAGGATGATGTGTTCATGCCGAACCCGCTGCTACTTGTCGCGGCGGCAGCGCACCCGCTGGCCAAAAAGCGCAAGCTGCGGTTGCAGAAGTTGGGTGCAGAGCGATTCATTTTGCGCGAGTCCGGCTCGGGCACGCGAATGGCGACCGAGCAGCTATTTGCAGGGCAGAGCTTCCGACCCAGCTTGCGAATGGAGCTGGGTAGTAATGAGGCGATACGTCAGGCGGTTGCAGCGGGACTTGGCGTGGCGGTGCTGTCGCGCCATGCGTTAGAGATCGGGCGCAGCAAAGATGAGGTGGTGGCTTTGGATGTGCAGGGCTTTCCTCTGCACTCGCAATGGCATGTGGTGTCGCCCAAAGGCAAGCGACTATCGCCGATTGCCAGGGTGTTCCGTGACCATCTACTGCGCGGGCGCAGGCAGCGCGCTTGATCTTGCACACCAGCGCTTGCCTCAAGCATCTGGTGAGCACTCACGTGCTGATAAACTGCGGCGCGCGCGGCGGTCTTGCTTTCAGTGCCGCGCAGGAGAGGATAGGGGATGTGCTTTAGCAGCCAGCTTGGCGTGACATGGGGGAAAGCGCTTGCGCTTGCGCTGACGCTGTCATGCATGTCTGCCCAGGCCCAAGCGCCATTATTCATCGAGCTACCCGAGCCTTTACGCTTGGATCAGGCGATTCGCTACGCGATCGAACATAATCCCACCTTGGCCGCTGCACGACGCGAAGTCAACGCCACCGATGGCCAGGTGCTGCAGGGCTCGCTGCGTCCTAACCCGGAGTTTATCTATCAAGCCGACGATGTGAGTCGTATTGGTCGCAGCTCGACCGCCCAAGTGGGTGTGCCATTCGAAACTGCCGGAAAACTGGAAGCCCGTGTGCGTGCCGCTGGCTTGGGACGCGAGGTGGCGCTGGCGGATTTAGGAAGTGCTGAGCTACGACTGCGCAGCGCTGTGATTGCGGCATTCTTTGATGTGCTTGCTGCGCAAGAATTGAAAGCCACTGCCGAAGACAGCGTGCGGCTAGCGCAGCGTGCAACCGACATTGCAGCGAAACGAGTCACCGCTGGAAAAATTTCGCCGGTAGAGGAAACCCGTGCACGTGTGGCAGAGGCTGGCGCGCGCGTCACACTGAACCAGAGCGAGAGCGAGCTACGTAACAGCCGGCGTCGTCTTGCCAGCTTGTGGGGTAACACACTGCCCGGCTTTACCGAGGCGAGTGGCGATGTGGAGCAGCTACCAGACCTGCCTACCGCCGAGGTGATCGCCGATCGATTGGCGAGTGCGCCGCAGCTTCGTCGTGCGCAGCGCGAGCTCGAACGAAGAAAGTCGTTAGTCGCATTAGAGCAGGCGCGCAGCGTGCCGGATTTCACGGTCAGCGTCGGCGTCAAGCGCAGTCTTGATTTGCCGGGCGAACAAGCCTTGGTTGCGCTGAAAGTACCGCTACCGATTTTTAATCGCAACCAAGGTAACTTGCAGGAAGCGCTGCGGCGTGAGGATAAAGCCGCCGAGGAATTACAAGCGACACAAACGACCTTGTCAGCGACTGCCTTACAGGCGCTGGAAAATGTTAGTGCGCGTCGGCGCGACGCTGATTTACTCCGCCTCGAAGTGCTACCGGGCGCGCTTAGTACCTACGAAGCCGCCACCATCGGGTTTGAAAACGGCAAGTTCAGCTTTTTGGAGGTACTGGATGCGCAGCGCACGCTGATCGCCGCGAAATCGCAGTATCTGATTGCACTTGCGAATGTTCATCGTGCGCAGGCTGAGCTGGAAAGTCTGATCGGCGACCTGATGACAGATAATGCGAAATAAAAAGCAAGAAGGAACAGGCATGCCCATGCGAGGTATCGGCAACTATCACGGACGCTCATCGTTGGCTGCGATTGCCGCAGTGTTGGTGGTGGGCGTCGCTGTCGGCGCGATGATTTTGTCGATGGAGCGGGGCAAAGGTAGTCAGAAAGATGACGACGCGGCCAAAGGCAAACCGGCATCAGAGCAGCCGGCTAGCGTCGTCACCGCTACCCCCGCGAATGAAGTCACGATCGATGACGCACAAGTCAAGGCAGCAGGTATCGAGATCGCAGCAGCCGCGCCGGCGCGCATTGCCTCAGTAGTGCAATTCCCCGGCGAGGTACAACTCAATGATGACCGCACCGTGCATGTGGTGCCGAGGGTGGCAGGTGTGGCTGAGTCGGTCTCGGTAGCCACCGGGCAGGCGGTACACAAAGGTCAGCTACTGGTTATTTTTTCGAGTCAGCAGATTTCCGAGCAACGCAGCGCGCTACAAAGTGCTGAGCGTCATCTTGAACATGTGCAAATGGTGCTTCAGCGCGAAAAGCGTTTGTGGGAGCAACGCGTGAGCGCCGAGCAGGATTATCTTGAGGCGCAACACGCGGTCGAAGAAGCTGAGATTCGGCGGGACAACGCCGTACAAAAACTGCGAGCACTTGGCGTTAGTCTGAGCGCCAAGGCGCTCAATCGCTTCGAGTTATTTGCACCGTACGATGGCGTAATCGTCGAGCGTAATTTGTCAGTTGGCGAGGCGGTGAAAGAAGACGCGCCGATTTTCACGATCGCCGATCTGAGCACGGTGTGGGTCGAGGTCAGCATCCCCGCCAAGGATTTACCGCTGGTTCGTGTGGGTGACAAGGTGAAGGTACGTGCTACGGCGTTTGACGCAGAGACTACTGGCACCATCGCTTTTATCGGCGCCTTGGTCGGCGAACAGACCCGTATGGCGAAGGCGCGTATTGTGGTCGCGAATAGCAAAGGACTTTGGCGTCCCGGGTTGTTTGTGAATGTTGAAGTCAAAGCGACAGATGCGCTGGTGCCGGTCGCGATCAAGAACGATGCCTTGCAATCACTGGGTACGCAGCAGGTAATTTTTGTGCGCGATGGTAAGCACTTCGTGCCCCGCCCTGTCACCACCGGTCGTACCGACGGCAAGTACATCGAGATCACTAATGAGCTGGCACCCGGCACGCGCTATGCGGCAGCCAATAGCTATGTGATCAAGTCCGAGCTGGCGAAGCAAGCCAGCGAAGACGGTAACTAGTTCAGGCGCGCGCAGTATGTTCGAGCGACTGATACAGGCTTCGATTGCGCAGCGTGTGCTGATTATGTTCGCATCGCTGATGCTGGTCGCTGTGGGCATATACAGCTACCAGCGTCTGCCTATTGATGCGGTACCCGATATTACCAACGTGCAGGTGCAGATCAACACCTATGCACCGGGCTATTCCCCATTTGAGACAGAGCAGCGTATTACCTTCCCGGTAGAGACCGTGATGGCGGGTCTGCCAGGATTGCAGCAAACGCGCTCCTTATCACGCTACGGCTTGTCGCAAGTGACGGTGATCTTCACCGAAGACACCGATTTATTTTTTGCGCGCCAATTAGTCAATGAGCGCATCGCGCAAGCACGCGAGCGTTTACCGGCCGGGCTAACGCCGGCGCTGGCACCTATCGCGACCGGCTTGGGCGAGATTTATCTCTGGACGGTCGAGGCCGACAAGGGTGCAACCAAGCCCGATGGCACACCGTATACCGGCACTGATTTGCGCGAGATTCAGGATTGGGTGATCAAGCCGCAGCTGCGAACTGTACCCGGTGTGACTGACATCAACTCGATCGGCGGCTACGTCAAAGAGTACCAAGTCGCACCCAGCCCGGAGCGCTTGGCGGCAGTCGGAATATCGATGGCTGAGTTAGTACATGCCATCGATAGAAATAATCAGAATGCCGGCGCAGGTTATATCGAAAAACGCGGCGAGCAATATCTGGTGCGGGTGCCGGGGCAATTACGCACGGTGGATGATATTCGTGATGTGATCGTCAAAAACGAAGCTGGCGTTCCGGTACGGGTACGCGATCTGGCAGAGGTCGGTATCGGTCGTGAGCTGCGCACGGGTGCCGTCACGCTGAATGGTGACGAAACTGTGCTGGGCACGGTTTTCATGTTGATCGGTCAAAACAGCCGCAACGTGTCACAGGCGGTTGATAAGCGCATGAAAGAGATCAACCGTAACCTGCCGAAAGGCGTGCGTGCTGTAACGGTCTACGACCGCACCAACCTGGTCGATAAAGCGATTGCAACCGTACAAGCAAATTTACTCGAGGGCGCGGCACTCGTCATCGCGGTACTGTTCGTGTTCTTGGGTAATCTGCGCGCTGCTTTAATCACCGCAGCGGTGATTCCGTTGGCGATGTTGTTCACGCTGACGGGCATGGTGCAGCAAAAGGTCAGTGCGAATCTGATGAGTCTGGGTGCGCTGGATTTCGGCATTATTGTCGATGGTGCCGTCGTGATTGTTGAAAATTGCATACGGCGTCTGGCACATGCACAGCAACAGTTCGGTCGAACCCTGACCCGCGAAGAGCGATTTCATGAAGTGTTTGAAGCAGCGCGCGAGTCGCGTCGACCGCTGCTGTTTGGGCAATTCATCATCATCGTGGTGTATCTGCCGATTTTCGCCTTGTCGGGTATCGAAGGAAAAATGTTCAACCCGATGGCATTCACCGTTGTTACCGCCTTGCTGGCGGCGATGCTGCTATCGGTGACCTTCGTGCCGGCGGCAGTCGCGATGTTCGTGACGGGTCGTGTCAGCGATAAAGAAAACATCCTGATGCGGCTGGCGCGGCAGTACTACCTGCCGATGTATAGCTGGGTGATGCAGGCCAAGGCACTGGTGCTGACCGTGGCTGCTGTGCTGGTCGTGTTATGTGGATTGCTGATGATGCGTCTAGGAAGTGAATTCATTCCTAATCTGAATGAAGGTGACTTGGCAGTACAAACCATACGCGCGCCCGGTATTAGCCTGACCCAAGCGGTTGAGATGCAGGGGCAGATTGAGCGCACCTTGATACGGCAGTTTCCCGAGATTGAGCGGATGTTCACGCGCATCGGTACTGCAGAGATTGCGACTGATCCGATGCCGCCAAGTTTATCTGATGGCTACATCATGCTCAAACCGATCGAGCAATGGCCGGAGCCGCGCAAGACTCGTGATGAGCTGCTACAAGCGATCAGCGACACCGTTTGGAAGATCCCCGGTAATAACTATGATTTTTCGCAACCAATTCAACTACGTTTTAATGAGCTTATCTCAGGTGTGCGTAGCGATATCGCGATCAAGGTATTTGGCGACGATATGGATCAGTTACATCACCTCGGTGAGGAAATCGCTGTTCGCATTGCGCGCGTACAGGGCGCCGCCGAAGTAAAGGTCGAGCAGACCACAGGTTTGCCTGTGCTGTCGGTGAATATCGATCGCCAAAAAGCCGCGCGCTATGGCTTGAACGTGACTGATATTCAAGATGTCGTCGCGGCTGCAGTGGGCGGTAGTCGCAGCGGTACTTTGTTTGAGGGTGATCGTCGCTTCGATATCGTGGTGCGTCTGCCCGAGGCGCTACGCACGGATATTGATGCGATTCGGCGTCTGCCGATTAACTTGTCGCAGTCAGGCAAGCACGGTGGGTTTATTCAGCTGTCTGAAGTCGCCGAGCTACATCTTGCGCCGGGCCCGAATCAGGTCAGCCGCGAGAACGGTAAACGTCGCGTAGTAGTCATGGCCAATGTGCGTGGCCGTGATGTCGGCTCATTTGCGGCAGAGGCCGAGCAGCGGCTGTCTGACCTGAAACTGCCCACCGGCTACTGGATCAGTTGGGGCGGCACCTTTGAAAATCTGCAGTCAGCCGCCAAGCGCTTGCAGGTTGTCGTACCGGTAGCATTGTTGCTGGTGTTCCTGCTGCTGTATGCGGTGTTTGGTAATCTGAAAGACGGTCTGCTGGTATTCACCGGTATTCCGTTTGCGCTGACGGGTGGCGTGCTTGCGCTGTGGTTGCGCGATATTCCTTTATCTATTTCTGCGGCGGTTGGTTTTATTGCGCTGTCAGGTGTTGCCGTATTAAATGGCCTGGTGCTGATTAGTTTTATTCGTAACCTGAGCGAACAAGGCTACGACTTGAGCGATGCGATACGCGAGGGCACACTAACGCGCTTGCGCCCGGTACTGATGACGGCACTGGTCGCCTCGCTAGGATTTTTGCCGATGGCGATTGCGACAGGTACCGGCGCTGAAGTGCAGCGGCCGCTGGCTACCGTGGTGATCGGCGGTATATTGTCGTCGACCATGCTGACCCTGTTGGTGCTTCCTTTGCTCTATGATCTGGTCCATCGGCAGCGTTCTCCCCGGTTGCAGTGATAGCGCTTTGCATGGCGTGCGTGGGGTGGTCTGACCGAGCAGATACCGGAGCTTCTCGTGAGACTCGCACTACTGTCTGATCTGCATGCCAACCTGCCTGCGCTGGAGGCCTGTCTGGCCGATGCACACGCGCGCGGCGCAACTCATCACGCGATCTTGGGTGATATCGTCGGCTACGGCCCACACCCCGCGCAGGTGGTTGAGCGTTGCCGTTCGCTACAAGAGGCGGGCGCGATTATCTTGCGTGGTAATCACGATCAGCCTACTTCCAGCCCGACCGGTCACAGCTGGGGTGACCTGACCACCGCATGGACCTACCAACAACTTAGCGAGCAACAGCGTGACTGGCTGTCGAGCCTGCCGCTCACCGCGACACTGCAAAGTATTTTTCTGGTTCATGCAACTGCCGAAGCGCCGGCCAAATGGCACTACGTATTAGATGAGTTGATGGCAGAACGAAGTCTGCTCGCGCTGAGCCATGATCCGGAGATTCGTTATGTGTTCGGTGGTCATGTGCATCATCAGTCGCTGTACTACCAAGGCAATGGTCGTCGATTAATGCAATTCACGCCGCGCGCTGGCGTCGCGATTCCGGTCAGTCCGCATCGGCGATGGCTTGCCACGGTGGGTTCGGTAGGGCAGCCGCGTGATGGTGATACCCGGGCCAACTACGCGCTACTCGACGTGATGGCAAAAACACTCACCTTTCACCGAATCAGCTACGACCATCGCCGGGTAGCCCAAGAAATGCGCGCGTTTGATCTGCCGGAGGTTCTCGCGGATCGGCTGGAGCGAGGACGGTGAGTCGGCTCGAGCAAGGCAGCGAGCTTGATGGCTTTCGTATCGGCCCGTTAATACATGCGGGCGCGATGGCGCGCATCTATCAGATCAGCTATGCCGATGGGCGCGAATCACTTTTCCCGATGGTGATGAAAGTGCCGCTGATGCGCGAGGGTGACGGTGCCGAGAATATCGTCAGCTTCGAGATCGAGCACCAGCTGCTACAGGTACTACAGGGGCCTCATGTGCCGCGCTTTGTCGCAGCAGGTGATCTGGATCGCGTGCCCTATCTCGCGATGGAGTATCTGCAAGGGTTAACCGTTGACGCTTGGTTAAAGAAATTTAAGGAATCCAGACAAGGAGTCTCGGTTGAAGCGATTACCCGTATCGGCGCAGCGCTGGCACAAGCCGTGCACAGCTTGCACCAGCAAAATGTGTGTCATCTCGATCTGAAGCCGGCCAATGCATTACTGCTGAATGATGAGCGCATCGTACTGCTGGATGTTGGTTTGTCGTGCCACGCCGACTACCCGGATCTGATGGCAGAAGAATTTCGTAAAGCGGTCGGCTCGCCCGCATGGATCGCGCCCGAGCAAGTGGTGGGCGTGCGCGGTGATCCGCGCTCGGATGTGTTTGCGATCGGTGTGATGCTGTATGAGATGGCGACCGGTGAGTTACCGTTTGGGTTTCCGGTGACGCAGGGTGGGTTGCGCCAGCGCCTGTGGATGAGCCCGCGGCCACCGCGTGCGTGGCGCGCTGACTTACCCGAGTGGCTGCAAGAGATTATTTTGCGCTGCCTGGAGCCGCAGGCCGAGCAACGCTACCCATCAGCGGCGCATGTCATGTTCGACCTGCGCCACCCTGATCAGGTACGCATCACCGAGCGCGGCAAGCAGCTGCGCGGTCGGGGTTTCTGGTGGCATTTCAAGCGCTGGATACGCGCAGCAGGTATGGCGTATCAGCCCAGCCCGCTACCGACACAGCAGATCAATGAAGTGCCGATTGTGATGGTGGCACTACCGCATGATGATATTAGCGATAGCGTAATGATCGCCTTGCGACAGGCGACGGCACGCTCGCTAGGCACACGACCCGGAGCACGGCTGGCAATCGTCACGGTGGTCAGCGGCAGTGTCAGCGGTAGTGATAAAGAACGCAGCGAAACCTGGTTGATACGTCATCACCTGGCTGCATTTAAAAAATGGGCTGAGAGCATCGATCTTGCCGGGCACCAGATCTCGTTTCATGTGCTGGAGTCCGGTGATGTGGCGCAAGCTTTATTACGCTACGCCGAGGGCAACAAGGTGAGCCTGATTATCATGGGTGCTGCGACACGAGGATTGTCGATGCAGCGATTCGTGGCGACCGTGCCGATCAAGAGGGTGATGCACGCGCCATGTACGGTAATTTTGGTGAAAGAGACCACGCCGTTTGACGCATGGTCCTCGCAATCTGAACAAGACCTGCGCAAGGAGTAATTAGCTCGTCATACCAGCGCAGGCCCGTATGCAGTTGTTGCGTCGAGTGCCTTATTTTGCCTCGGGTCAGGCCTGCTCAGCGACTTCGGTCACCTCTGTAGCCGCCTCTTCGACGACCTCAGACCCCGGCTCAGCTGCCGCTGGTTGACTGTTGTCTGTCAGCGCGTGCATATCGTCCACCACCTTGCTCGGCACGAACTGACGCATTTGCAGCGAGCGCGCGGTTTTCTCGCCGAGCTCGGTCAGCGCATACACGCCCCGCAAAGGCCGCAAATAGCCCAGCTTGATCAGGTGATAAACCTGCTGCTCACGCCCGTGGGCATCGGACATGACGTCATGCTGCTCAAACAGCCTGATAATCAGCTGTATATCGGAAAGCGAAAGGATGTGCATCGCATCCTCCGAGAAAGTTAATGCAGAATTGATAATATTTTTGCTACGGTTTGATTATATGTCAGCGCAAATGCATTTTCATTGCACCCGGCACGTCCATTACCGCTATTACGGTGGCGCAGATTGGCCGATAATGCTTCTAGTTTTGGAGACCTGATATGCCAGCAATCGGCACCTCATCCGACCAGTATCAAAATCGTGATCCGGCACTGACCACCTACCGCCGCAACACGGCAGCGCCCGAATTGCGTCAGGCGATGGCGGAGCGCTCTGAAGATCGTTCTAAAGCCGCGGCGGTTGAACGCCGTCAGGTCGAGGGCCGCAGCTCGCTTGATCCTTCGCCACCGCCGGCGCAGCGTGCCGCACAAATCAACACGCCCCGCAGCGCTCAGCCAGCGACTGCCGCCACGCCAGCGACAGCACAGGCCAAGTTAACCGGTGCTGCTGGTGCAGGCGCGGTCGAGCCGCGTGATCTGGTGACACCGCCCAAAGTGATGCACTCCCTCTATGAGCCACCAACTCGCCTCAAGCGTGAGCATGATGATCGGCACTCCATGATCACCGGTGGCACGGTTGATATTCGTGTTTAAAAACAGCTCACCACTATGAAACCTGTTGACCCCACAGCGGTAACCGATATTGCGGTCCGTGCAGATGCTGACTGGCTGCAGGCGCACTGGATGCCTTACACCGGTAATCGAGAATTCAAAGCGAATCCGCGCCTGATGGTGGAGGCCGATGGCGCTTATTACATCGACGCGGAAGGTCGCCGTATTTTTGATGGTCTGTCGGGTTTGTGGTGTACCGGGCTGGGTCACCGTCGCCCTGAATTGATTGAGGCAGTCAGCCGTCAAATGAAGACGCTGGATTTCATGCCGCCGTTTCAGTTCGGGCACCCGCAATCATTCGCGCTGGCGAATCGCATGCAAAGTTTTTTGCCTGAGGGTTTGGGGCATGTGTTTTTTACGGGCTCGGGCTCAGAGGCCGCAGATACCTCGCTGAAAATGGCGCGTGCGTATTGGCGCGCGAAAGGCAAAGCGTCCAAGACACGATTTATCGGTCGCGAAAAAGGCTACCACGGTGTGAACTTCGGTGGCATCTCGGTGGGCGGTATCGTTGGTAATCGTAAGCTGTTCGGGCAGGGTGTCGAGACCGATCATCTTCCGCATACACAGCTGCCGCAAAATGCCTTTTCTCGTGGCATGCCGCAGCAGGGCGCTGAGTTGGCCGATGATTTGCAGCGTCTGATTAATTTGCATGATGCGTCGAATATTGCTGCAGTCATCGTTGAACCATTTTCCGGTTCGGCCGGTGTGGTGGTGCCACCGGTCGGTTACTTGCAGCGCTTGCGAGAGATTTGTGATCAGCACGATATTTTGCTGATTTTTGATGAGGTGATTACCGGCTTCGGGCGCTCCGGCGCGTGGACGGGTGCTGCAGCATTTGGTGTGACGCCGGATATTCTGAATTGTGCGAAGCAGATTACCAATGGCGTACAACCACTCGGCGCAGTAATTGTAAAGCCGGACATCTACGACACCTTCATGCACGCCGATGCGCCGCATTATCTGGTTGAGTTCCCGCATGGGTATACCTACTCAGCACACCCGGTAGCTTGCGCAGCAGCGCTGGCAACGCTGGATTTACTCGAGCGAGAGCATGCCGTCGAGCGCGTGAACGCGCTCGCGCCTTATCTTGAGCAAAAAGTGCATGCGCTGCGCGGCTGCCGCCATGTGACTGATATTCGTAATTTTGGTTTAGCCGCAGGCTTTACCTTGGCGCCTGCGCCCGGCGAGCCAGCCAAGCGGCCTTACGAAGTAGGCATGATGATGTGGAAGCAGGGCTTCTACGTGCGCTATGCCAACGATACGGTGCAATTAGCGCCCCCCTTTATTTCAACCGAAGCAGAAATCGATCGTCTGGTCGACGCGCTAGGGCAAGCATTTAACGTGCTTGATCCATAAAACTCCTCCCAAAGATTTTTTAATTCATGCAAACCATTGCTCACCTGATTCAAGGTGCCGCGCATCATGGCGGCACGCGTACGCAGTCTGTTTTTAATCCCGCGACTGGCGCTGCTATTCGTACACTTCAGCTCGCTGATAAAGCCACGGTCGAACTGGCTATCGCTTCTGCGCAAGCGGCTTATCCGGCCTGGCGCGCTACACCGCCGCTAAAGCGGGCGCGCGTCATGAGCAAACTCAAAGAGCTCCTCGAGCAAAACGCCGACAAAATCTGCGCGCTGATTACTGAAGAGCACGGCAAGGTGTTGGCCGACGCAATGGGCGAGCTGCAGCGTGGCATAGAAAATGTTGAATATGCGAGCTACGCGCCTGAGTTATTGAAAGGTGAGCACAGTAAAAATGTCGGGGTTGGTATTGACGCGTGGAGCGAGTTTCAGCCGCTCGGCGTGACCGCAGGAATCACGCCGTTTAATTTTCCCGCGATGGTGCCGCTGTGGATGTGGCCGATGGCGGTGGTGTGCGGTAATACCTTCATTCTTAAACCCTCTGAGCGCGACCCTTCATCCGCGATGATGATCGCCGAAATCGCTTTGCAGGCGGGCCTGCCTCCTGGTGTACTGAATGTGGTAAACGGTGACAAGGAAGCCGTTGATGTGCTGCTGAATGATGCGCGTGTCCACGCTGTTTCATTTGTCGGCTCGACACCGATTGCGCAATCGATTTATGGCACTGGCTGCGCGAATGGTAAGCGCGTACAGGCTCTGGGTGGTGCCAAGAATCACGCCATCGTGATGCCGGATGCCGATATTGCCAATGCGGTGAGCGCGATGATGGGCGCCGCGTATGGCTCCTGTGGTGAGCGCTGCATGGCCGTGCCGCTGATTGTGGCGGTAGGTGATGACACCGCCGACAAAATGATCGAGGGCTTAAAAGCCGAAATTTCGCGTATGCGCATCGGCCCCGGTACAGACCCGCACAGCGATATGGGGCCGCTGGTAACGCGTGCGCACTTCGAAAAAGTGAAGAGCTATGTCGATGTTGGTGTCGCCGAGGGCGCCAAGCTACTGGTTGATGGTCGAGGCATCAAGGTGAAAGATCATGAACAGGGTTTTTTTCTAGGGCCCTGTTTGTTCGACCATGTGAAGCCACACATGACGATTTATCTGGAAGAGATTTTTGGTCCGGTGCTGGGCATTGTTCGCGTCGCCTCGCTACAAGAAGGTATGGATTTGATTGATGCGCACGAGTACGGCAACGGTACCTGCATTTTCACACGTGACGGCGAAGCCGCACGCTATTTCACGGACAATATTCAAGTCGGCATGGTCGGCGTGAATGTGCCGCTGCCGGTGCCAGTGGCGTATCACTCGTTTGGTGGTTGGAAACGATCACTATTCGGCGACTTGCACGCCTACGGCCCCGATGCAGTGCGCTTTTATACCAAGCGCAAAGCGATCACACAGCGGTGGCCTTCGGCGGGTGTGCGTGAAGGCGCGGTATTCTCGTTTCCTTCAAGTCGATAAGACATCGCAGACAGTACAAAGCGTACGGCAAGTTGTCGCCAACACCGCCAGCGACGTTTTGATTGAGAGTTAGCTTACCAAGTGCCGGTGTTGGGCATGGAGACCCAAGGCTCCGCCGGCGGCAACGGCTGCCCGCGTTGCAATAGTTCGATCGAGATGTTGTCAGGCGAGCGTACAAACGCCATGCGGCCATCACGGGGTGGCCGCAATATCGTCACCCCATGCGACTGCAAGCGCTCGCATGATGCGTACACGTCATCGACCGCGTACGCAAGATGACCGAAGTTGCGTGCACCGCTCAATTCTTCCGGATCCCAGTTGTAAGTAAGTTCGACCTGCGCCTCTTCATCACCCGGCGCAGCGAGAAAGACTAACGTAAATCGACCGCTTGGATATTCTTGCGACCGTAATACCTCAAGACCCAAGGCATCACGGTAGAACTTGATCGAAGCGTCGAGATCGCTGACGCGAACCATGGTGTGTAGGTATTTCATGATGATCGTGGCTCAATTCGTGAATAAATCAGGGCCCGCATTGTAGCGCGAGCCGAAGCCACGTTCAGCGCGCGCCCAGGCGGCGTTCAGTGCGCCCTATACGGCGGTCATTTACTTAAAACCTGTGACCTTGCGCTATCTAGCTGCGGTTTCACACCGGCGAGCACTTTCGACAAACACGAGAACTCACGCGCGATACGTTGAAATAATTCGTCTATTGGTCGTGTGGCCATCGCTGCATAGGCATACGCTGCCTGACCGAGTTTTTCGTAATAGTCTTGGCTGGTGAGACGCGCGCGTCGTACATCCCAAGCATCAACAATCAAGCAGCTGTCACCGATCTGCCGAAAATCATCACGCGTACGGGCTTTATTAAACTCAAGACAGATCACGTCAGGCGGAAACTCGGCGTTGCGAAAATTACGCGCCACCATGTATACCAAATAAGCCGCGAGTTCTTCATCGAGATTCACCTTGCTGCGGCTCTCGCATTCCATCACGATTTCCCAGCTGGCGCGAATATACGGTTGAAAATCCATGCTCGGTCCTCCTTGCTGAAATAAGAAATTAATACCGAACTATGAAGCAGGCAATAGTAATTCGACTTATTTGCACTAGCACTCAAATACGTCGACTGCTGCTCCGACTTCATCACAGCGTACCGCTACTGCGAACCACACGAACGAACCCTTATCGCGAACCGCTTTTGCGAACCTTCATCGCGAATCGCTCTTGCGAACCTTCATCGCGAACCATAATGACCAACCTTCACCGCGAATCTTCACCGCTCATCTTTTATTGCGGGCCACACCATCGGCTCAGCAGTTGTCTGCAAACCGACATGATCAATCGCTTGTGTGCATTAAATGTGCCTGCCCAAGTTTCGCAGTAGCGTATTCAAATAGTTTTCAAAAGATTATCTTTGTTCCTCTGGTTGGTAGGAGTTGATCGACGTCGCCGGCTGATTCATTTATATTTCCGCAATCAAGACTGGAGCGATAGCTGCTGCTGTCGATTCATAGGGCGTTCGCCGCGATGGCGCGGCCTTGCTCACCCCCGATCTGACCATGGCAGAAGAAGAGAAAAAGCCCGAAGACGAAGCCGCAGCGGCCGCGCCCGCCGAAGGCGCGCCGGACGCACCCCCCGCTGAGGAGGCGGCGGAGGAGCCTAAACCGCCGGTTATCTGGAAAAAAATCGAGGAAGAAGGTCACGCGGGCGCTCACGGTGGCGCATGGAAAATCGCGCTGGCCGACATGATGACCGCCATGATGGCGTTCTTTCTGCTGATGTGGTTACTGGGTGCGACGCCTGAAGAGCAGCGAATTGGCATTGCCGAATATTTTCAGCCCACCGATTTGAAAGTGTCGGGCTCGGGTGAAACCGCAGGCTCGAATGGGATGTTTGGTGGCCGCTCGATGATTGACCCGGAGACGCTACCGATGGATCCCAAGCAGCAGGCGCTGATCGAGCGAGTGACCCCGCGCGCAGAAGGCGGCAAAGGCGAAGATAACGGCACCTCGCCAGATGACAAACCGAACCCGAAGTATGGCAAGAATCTGAGCGAAGCCGAAAAACAAAAAATCGCCGAGCAAGCCGAGCGGGAAAAACTCGACAAGCTCGAGCAGGAGATCACCGAGAACTTGGCCCTTAGCCGAACCTTGGCGGATCTGAAAAATCAGGTGCAGTTCACCCGCGAGAAAACGGGTCTGCGCATCGACATTATCGACAAAGCCAACTTCTCGATGTTTGGCAGCGGTGGTGCAGCCATGGATCCGCGTGCGCGGGCACTGATCAACGAGGTTACGCGTTCACTGGCCAACATGCCGAATAAGCTGGCGGTCAAAGGGCATACGGATAGTTCGCCTTTCCCCGAGGGGAGCGAACGCACTAATTGGTCTCTGTCAATCGAACGCTCTGAGGCCACGCGACGCATGCTCGAGCAAGGCGGTATCGGGAGCGGGCGTATTGTTCGCATTGAAGGCGTCGCCGATACTGCGCCGTTTAACCCGCAAAATCCGGCTGATCCTCGTAACCGTCGGATCAGTATTACGGTGTTGTACAACGACCCCCCTCTCGAAAAATAGTGGCGACGGCTTGACGTCGGGAAGCTGCTGGTGTTGTTGATCACCAAATTTATTTGTCTGAAAATCGCTTGATCATCCAAGCGAACATGGCGGCACCAAACAGTAATGATGCTGCGGCCAGGTCAATCGCCCATGCAAATCCGGTAGCATGATTGGATGCGCGCGCGAGCATCGCAGCTGCCACCGGCGGACCGATAATCTGACCGAGCGCGAACGCACCCGACAATAAACCGATGATGGCGGGTGCTGATTGCGGATGGAGCTGGCGACCGAGCTGCATGGTGAAAAATGTGATTGCAGTGAACGGTAATCCAACCAACACGCTACCGATCGCAAAGCCTGTGAGGGTAGGTATCCAATTGACGATCACAACGCCAAGCGACTGCATCAGGTAGCACCCGATCAACAAGACGCGTTGATCAACACGTGCTGGAATGCGCGAGGCGAGTAACGCACCAAAGGCCACAGCGATACCCAATAACGGCCAGAACAGGTCCACCCAAACGGAGCCCGGTAATGCAGCGCGCGCTATGACAGGTAAAAACGTTGCAGTGATGATGTAGCCAAAGCCGGCTAATCCGTAGGCAATCACCAGTGTCGCTTTTTCGGCGTTAGAGCCGCCATAGAGCTGCGCTGCTGCGTTTGCTATGGCCGGTGTATGCAGACCATCATCGGTATGAAATACGGGCCACAGCAGCAGCGTGATGATCAGTGCCAGCAAGGCGAATGCGAGCCATCCCCAGCTTGACGGCCAGGCCAGCTGAACCATCACACTTGCCAACAAGCCACTACAGGTAATACCGATACCCGGGCCCATGTAGATAATGCCGCCGGCCGATGGGCGGTTGAGTTGCGCCAGGTGCGCCAGGCACCAGGCTGAGGTATACACAAAGCCGATCGCCGTGGTGATGCCTGTGATAAATCGTAGCCATGGCCATGCCTCGGGACGATTCAGTGCCATGGCGGCAGTGAGTACGCAGGTCAGGGAGAGTCCGAGTTTGACCATGGCGGAGGACGGCAGCGTGCGCCAAGACCAGCGCACCCAGAGTGCGGGCTGGAAGGTGCATAAGAGCGCACCAATTAGATAGCCAAGATAGTTGGCACTGGCCAGCCAGCTGGCCGCCGCAATATCCAGCAGACTTTCTTGCAGCATTAGCGGCATCAGCGGCGTGAACGCGAAGCGCCCAATGCCCATCGCCACTGCCAGCGAGAGGGCGCCGGCAATCGCAATTCGTAGCGCCGAGGGTGCCTGTGCTGCGGTCGTACTCAGAACGGTGCGTTATCGGTGCGCTTGCAGGTGCCGCGGATCAGGTCCAGCCGCTTGCCACCATCCAGATCAAGCCACTGCTTGAACTCGCCGGTACGGCGATCCAGCGTGACGTGCTCGCCAATAATGACCACGCCGTGCCGCTTGAACATTGCAGGGCGGTAGAGTTCGAGCAGATCGCCTTGCGCCTTGAGGGTGCCTTTACGATTAAGCGAGATGGTGTACTCACCTGCGTAGGCACCGGTGCCTTCCTCGAAATCGAACGTCGCTGGCAGTGGCATGCGGCTGGTCTCAAATGGGGGCGACAGTTTTTCGCCGGGGCGACTGATTTCGGCGTCACAGATCACTTCGAGTACACCCTTGTTTTTGTACTTGATGGATTTGGCATTACCGCCGAGATCCAGCGCGATCAGGCCGGCAAAGTGCGCCAGCGCGATCAGCCCGACAGTGATCGCAATACCCACGAGAATAGCGATAAGCTTGCTCATTCGCGCGCTCCCTTGATGGCTGCAGGTGGCAATACAAGTTGATAGCTTACATGCTCCAGCAGTCCATCGCAGGCATCTTCGATCAGATCAAGTACCTGCTGAAAACCGCTTTCACCACCATAGTAAGGGTCCGGCACCACGGCGGCCTCGTGATGCCGGCAGAATTCTGTCAGCCGTCGCAGCTTACGGCGGTGCGCTGGCGGGCAGAGCTGCTCGGCTAGTGCGAGGTTATCCCAATCCATCGCGAGCAGCAGATCATGTCGCTCGAAATCTTGTGCGTTGAGTTGTCTCGCCCGCAGGTCGGATAGATCATAGCCCCGCTCGGCGGCGGCGTGCTGACTACGGAGATCAGGCGCTTCGCCCGGGTGGTAATTGTGTGTACCGGCTGAGCTTACCTGCACCTGCTGGGCAAGCCCTGACATCTGTACCTTGTGACGAAACACACCGTGCGCTGTAGGGCTGCGGCAGATGTTTCCCATGCACAGAAACAGTACGCTGTAGCGCACATCCGCCGATGATTCAAGCGAACGTGTATTCGGATAAGCATTGTTCTTCATGGTCGATCAGTTACCAGGTGCAGTAGCCGTGCAGTACCTCGGCCGCCACGAGAAAAAAAGGTTTTCGCTCGCCCGGTTCTTGTAATCGCACCTCGAAGTACTGACTCTGCACCCGGCCACCTGAGCGCACTGACAATACCTTGTAGCTGGTGTTGGCCGAGCCACGATCAATAATGCTGACCTTGAAGCCGCTGTTATTCACAAAGCGGCCCATCATGGTGCCGGACTCGCGCTGCACGATAAACTCGGCGCCGAATACGTTTTCGTAATAATTCTTTTTGCCGGCCAGCGGATTCAGGCTACCATCAGCCGCGACCTCTGAAGCGCCGACGATGGTGCAGCTCAGATCACCTGATGCATGGGCAACGCTACACATCACAAGCAATGCCAGCAGCAGTGCGCGAATACAACCGCGCAGTCGTTGGTGCAGTGTTGGTGCTGTTCGCCAGAGTATGGCCTGCATCATGATGCTTTCAACGTCTGCTGCAGCCAGCGGCTGATGTCATCCACTTCTTCTGCGCAGACCGAGTGCTGCATCATGTACTCATGCCACTCGATACGGTAGCCAAGTTGCTGTAGTAGATCACGCGATGCCTCGGCACGATTGATGATCACCACGCCATCGCCGCGGCCGTGCGCCATAAAGATCGGCGTATCTTGATTAGCAGTGTGACGCTCTTCTGCGATGGTGTCTGCCAGCGGCAGGTAGCCCGACAAGCACATCAGCCCTGCCAGTCGTTGCGGGTAGCGTAAACCGGTTTGCAGCGCCATCGCGCAGCCTTGCGAAAAACCAGCCAGTACAATTTGTTCAGCCGGAATGCCACGCGCGATTTCTCGCTCGATCAGGTCATCAATACGCTTTTGCGAAGCGCGCAAGCCATTCGCATCCTCACGCCTTACAAGATCCATACCGAGTATGTCGTACCAAGCGCGCATGACATAGCCGTTGTTGATGGTGACTGGCATGGTCTCGGCATGCGGAAATACAAAACGAATACCAGCACAACCGGATAAGTCCAGCTCCCGCACAATCGGTGCGAAGTCGTGCCCGTCTGCGCCGAGCCCGTGCATCCAGATCACGGCAGCGGTTGGCGATGGTGCAGTTTCGATTTCTATCGGTTCAAGGTGGGGAGGCTGGCTCATCATGCGATCTTATTTTGTTCGTATTGCCGATTTCGGTCGGAATGCTTTACACACGGCGTCATTGGTTTCGATGTAAGGCCCGCCAATCAGATCGATGCAATAGGGTACGGCAGCAAAAATTCCTGCTACGACCGTGTTGCCGTCGGCGTCCTTGAGTCCTTCCAGTGTCTCGCGTATGGATTTCGGTTGTCCCGGTAGGTTCATGATGAGTGCCGCGTGGTCGTCGCACTCTCGAACCACTGCCACCTGGCGCGACAGGATAGCCGTAGGCACAAAGCGCAAACTAATCTGCCGCATCTGCTCGCCGAAGCCAGGCATAGGCTTGGTAGCTACTGCCAAGGTAGCCTCGGGCGTGACATCGCGACGCGCAGGACCGGTACCACCGGTGGTCAGTACCAAATCGCAGCCAGCTTCATCCACCAGCGCGATAAGCGTTTGTTCGATCGTGGCCTGATCGTCCGGGATCAGCCGAGTTTCCATCTGCCAGGGGCTGGTCAGTGCTTGGCTAAACCAATCGCGTAACGCAGGCACGCCTTGATCTTCATAAGTACCACTGGATGCCCGATCAGAAATCGATACTAGGCCGATCAGCAATTCATCAGGATGCGTTCTCGTTTTCTTCATCGTCGTGTGGTGCTGCCGCGCCATCGGCAGCGGCATCGTGGATTGGAGCGTGTAATGACTTCAGTAGCTGGAATACCTCGCGGTAGGCCTTCGGGGGTTTGTTTTCCGCCTGCTCTTTGCGTGCATTACGTATCAGCGTACGTAATTGCTGTACATCGAGCGATGGGTGCTGACTGCAAAGATCGGTGAGCGCTTTATCGTCGCTGAGCAAACGCTCGCGCTGTCGCTCGATCGCGTGCAGCGCTGCAGCTTCGGCCTTCGAAGTGCCGCGCCAGCCATCGACGGTTTTCTGGATGATGGCAGTTTCCTCTTCGCTCAGCGTGCGCATCTTCTTGCCTACGAATTGCAGCTGACGCCGCCGACCCTCGTGGCTACTGATCTGCTGGCACTCAAGGATTGCCTCCAGCACGTCCTCCGGCATCGGTACTTTCTTGACGCGATCACGTGGGGCATCGACCAGCGCCTCACCCAGCTTTTGCAGCGCTGTCATCTCGCGTTTAAGCTGAGACTTGGATGGGCGTTCGTACTTCTGCTCGAATTCGCTGGACTGGAACCCGACCGAGCCGCGGTTGGCGTTAGGCATGGGGGACGGCCGATTGAAAAATGCAATGACTGCTATGATAACCGCTTTGATCTTTTCCCGAGAGAACCGCGCATGAGCCCTGATATCTTCACCCACACCCAACAACAGCTCAGAGAGCTCGCCGCTGATGTGCTCCGTATCGCCAAACAAAAGGGCGCATCGGATGCAGTGGTCGAGTTGAGCGAGGGGCAGGGATTGTCGGTGAGCGTGCGCAAAGGGCAGGTTGACACGATTGAGCAAAACAAAGACAAAGGTATTGGTGTCACTATTTTCCTAGGGCAGGGCCGCGCGATTCGGCGGGGTAACGCAAGCACCTCTGATTTTTCACTGAAGTCGCTGCAGCAAACAGTAGAAGCTGCTTATGACATTGCGCGCTTTACCGCTGAGGATGACTGCGCAGGTTTGCCTGACGAAGATACCTTAGAGCGTTCGCCCAATGATCTTGATTTGTTTCATCCCTGGGCGATTAATGCGGATCAGGCGGTGAAAATTGCGCTGTCCTGTGAGGCTGCTGCATTCGCCGTTAATAAGCGCATTACCAATAGCGAGGGTGCCGCTGTACATGCGCAGCAGTCGCATTTTGTACTAGCAAATTCTCGCGGCTTTGTGGGTGGCTACCCGTACACCCGCCACTCGATCTCGGTGTCGCCGATCGCTGGCAGGGGCCAGCACATGCAGCGTGATGATTGGTATAGCTCTGACCGCAACCCGCAAAAGCTTGCTGCACCTGAGGCCATTGGGCGCTACGCTGCCGAGCGTGCGCTGGCGCGCTTGAACGCGCGCAAGCTTGATACACGTAAATGCCCGGTGCTGTTCGAGGCGCCGCTCGCCGCGGGTTTGCTTGGCGCATTTGTGCAGGCTGTCTCGGGTGGGGCGTTGTATCGCAAGTCGACATTCCTGACTGATTCAATCGGCACCCAAGTCTTCGGTAGCGATATTCGTATTGTCGAAGACCCCTCGATACGCAGCGCCACCGGCTCTGCCCCGTTCGATGAGGAGGGTGTTCGGGTGCAGGCGCGAGACGTCGTCAGCGCGGGCGTAGTACAAGGCTATTTCTTGTCAACGTATTCCGCACGCAAGCTCGGTATGAAAACCACCGGCAATGCGGGCGGCTCGCACAACCTTCAAATCCTGTCGTCTCGCACGCATGCCAATGACGATTTCGTGGCGATGCTGAAAAAAATGGGCAGCGGCTTACTGGTCACCGAGCTGATGGGACACGGCATCAACTACGTGACGGGTGATTACTCGCGGGGTGCGTCCGGTTACTGGGTGGAGAATGGCGTCATTCAGTACCCGGTTGAAGAGATCACGGTTGCCGGCAATCTGCGCGATATGTTCAAAGATATCGCGGCGATCGGTAGCGACGTGCTGGTACGTGGCACGAAATCGACGGGTTCGATCCTGATCGGTAGCATGACAATTGCCGGCGCGTAAAAACATTGAACGCTTGTCTCACCCTGTTTCGTTCGTAAAACGCAGGTTTACGCCGATAAGCGAACACCCTTGCGCTTGGGCATGCTGATTGCCCTCAAGTCGGGTCATTGAGGCAGCTACATAGCGCAGAACTTATCGGCACTGCGATTAGTCGCCTTCGCTTTGAGCCTGAGGTCGCTCACCAAGACATTTGCTGCGCGCTTACAACGTGTTGCCGTCAATTATGTTTTTTCTTTAGTTGAGAGAAACTTTGCTTGTGTTGTGAGAAATGTTGCAGCCAGTGCGTCAAAACAACATCGGGAATTTTGTTATGAAATAGCTATTGCCCGCCCTCGAAAGCCCCTCCTAGAATTGCCAAGGTTTTAACAAACCTTGCCAGTGTGCCGCGCCGGTCAGTGCGCTGGCTTCATATCAAAGACCAGGCATATAGGGGACTTTCATGAAACGTCGTTCATTCCTTTCCGGCGCCGCCGCCGGCGCAGCTGCCGGCATCATCAGCGCGCCTGCTGTTGTGCAAGCAAACACCACGATCAACTGGCGCTTGGCATCCAGCTTTCCCAAATCTCTCGACACCATCTATGGCGCCGCCGAGGTCATGGCCAAGCGCGTATCGGCGCTGACCGATGGAAAATTCAACATCCGGGTATTTCCCGGCGGCGAGCTGGTACCTGCGCTGCAAGTCATGGATGCAGTTCAAGCGGCAACAGTTGAAATGGGCCACTCCGCTTCGTACTACTACTTCGGCAAAGACGCGACCTTTGCTTTTGATACTGCCGTTCCATTTGGCTTAACTGCGCGGCAACAAACTGCATGGATCGATCAAGGGGGTGGGCGATAACTATTGCGCGATTTTTTCGCGGAGTACGGTATCGTCAATTTCATGGGCGGTAACACAGGTTGTCAAATGGGCGGCTGGTTTCGCCGCGAGGTCAAGACACCGCAGGACCTGCATGGCTTGAAAATGCGCGTCGGCGGCTTTGCTGGTCACGTGATGCAAAAGCTGGGCGTGGTGCCTCAGCAAATCGCTGGCGGTGATATTTATCCAGCACTGGAAAAAGGCACGATCGACGCTGCCGAATGGATCGGACCCTATGACGACGAGAGGCTAGGCTTCAACAAAGTTGCGCCGATTTA